>NZ_JBFWVN010000005.1:0-111600 GCF_050246715.1 Methylocystis sp. | reverse complement strand
ACAACTTCCGCCGCCTGCTCGCATGGCTGGCGCTTCTGTGGGCCTTGTTCCTGAGCGTCCTCGACGACGCCAACGCCTCAAATCGCCGACTAATCGCCGCTTAAATCGCGTTCTTCACGGGCGACTGCTTAGTCAAATTGGTGCGGACGGGGGGAATCGAACCCCCACGGGCTTACGCCCAACGGATTTTCGTACCAGCTACGGCTTTCGCCGCCTCGCCATCGGCGAGTTTGTGGTCTGGACTATCCCTTCACCCTAGCGCGTTCGCGCCGTAGGTGCTGCCCGTCTAGTCTCTACACCTTCCCGCATCGGGCTTGGCTCGGGATCGCCATCTGACAGGTTTCCCCGAGTTTGGGCAGTTCTGCATCCGCGGTTTCCCGAGGAGCACTCAAGTTTCAGCCTAAGTCCGTTGCGTCTACCAGTTCCGCCACGTCCGCAAACCGTTCGTATATAGGCGGGGCCGCGTTCGAACGCCAAGCGGTTTATCTGCGGCGCCTCGGCTTGGCGTCGGGCTTGCCGATCGGCGCCTGAAACGACAGTCCCGTGTCCCAGGGAAAGAAAATCCAGGTGTCCTGCGAGACCTCCGTGACAAAAGTGTCGACCATCGGCAGGCCCTGCGGCTTGGCGTAGACCGTGGCGAAATGCGCGTCGGCCAGCATGTCGCGCACCGCCTTCGCCGTCGCGCCGGTGTCGACGAGATCGTCGATGATCAGCACTTCGGCGCTTGGCCGCGCGAGAATCGTTTCGGTCAGGGGCTTCAAGACCTGCACTTCGCCGCGCTCCATCTCCTCATGATAGCTCGCGACGCAGACCGTCTCGACCACCGTGATGCCGAGTTCGCGCGCGACGATCGCGGCCGGCACGAGGCCGCCGCGGGTCACCGCCACGATCGCCGAAAATCCGCCGATCGAGGCGAGACGCCAGGCGAGCGCGCGCGCGTCGCGGTGAAATATGTCCCAGGAGACCGGAAAGATTTTGTCGGACCCGTACATCTGCTTCGAGCCTCCGCCGCCGCGTCAACGCGCCAGTTCCCTGGACAGCGATTCGATCATCGCCCGCGCCGCTTCTGTCGCGCGCGACAGAAGCGCCGCGTCGCGGCTGCGCAGCACGATCTGGTTTCTGATCCCGGCGCTGGTGAAGGCGGGATAGGAGCCGACGCTCACCCCCTCGTAGGCGCGGGCGATCTTTTCCAGCCCTTCGGCGTAGGCGCCCTCGGGAACACCGTCGGCCTCGACCGTTTCGACGAGCACGCGCGGGCCGGCCGCGAGCTGCGGGCCGACGACGTCCATCATGTTCTGCATGATCATCGGCACGCCGGCCATGACGATGACATTGCCGATCCAGAATCCCGGCGCCTTGGAGATGGCGTTAAAAATCAGCTCGGCGCCTTTCGGAATGCGCGCCATCCGCCGGCGGGCGGGGTTCAACTCGACTTGCGAAAAGCGCTCGCTGAGCAGCGCGATCGCGCGCGGGTCCTCGCCGATGTCGACGCCAAAGGCGCGCGCCACCGCGTCGGCGGTGATGTCGTCATGGGTCGGACCGATGCCGCCGGTCGTAAAGACATAGGTATAGCGGGCGCGCAGCGCGTTCAGCGCCTCGCCGATCGCCTCCATGTCGTCGGGCACGATTCGCGCCTCCAACACATCGACGCCGATTTGCGCGAGATAATTCGCGATATAGCTTGTGTTTACGTCCTGCGTTCGGCCGGACAGAATCTCGTCGCCGATCACCAGAATCGCCGCGCTTGCCGGCCTGTCGCCTGCCGTTTCTTGCGCCATCGCCGGCCTCCCTGCCGCCGATTATGACCATGACGGCTGCGAACGCCAGCCCTGGCGCTCATTCCGCCACGGCGGCCGCCGGGACGAGGGAGAATTGCTCGACGGCGCGGGCGATGCGGTGCAGCAAGCCCAGGCAGGCCGCCACAAAAGCGACGTCCAGCGCGGGCGAAGCGAGACTGGCTTCCTGCAAAATCTGTCCGACCGCGCTCAAGAGGCTGACGCCCGCATAGGTCGACAGCCCGTTGCGGCCGAGCTGCGTGAAGAATGGAAAAAGTCGCGTCGGGGTGAGATAGGCGGTGACCTTCGAGAAGTGGAGCGCATAGGCGAGCGCGACGAAATCGATGATGCGGACAACGCCGAGATCCGTCTTGTCCCAGTCGAGATAACGGCCTGCTTCGTCGACGAGCCCAGGCGCCAGGCCGAATACATTGGAGACGATCAGAGCCGAAACGAGGGTAAAGGCAAGCGCCAGCCGATAGGCGACGGCATGAAACGGCACGCCCCGCGTCTTGATCGCCCCGCCGCAGTAGATTCCCAGCGCGAACATGAACTGCCAGGCGAAGGGATTGAAATACCAGTAGCCGGGCGCCGGCCATGTGGGCACGTTGAACCCCAGCAGGCGCGCGCCGGCGTAAAGCGACGCCGAGGCGGCAAGCATGAGCAGGCCGCCGCGCAACGCGCAGGCCAAAAGCGCCGGGGCAAGTGCGATAAGCACGATATAGAGCGGCAAAATGTTGAAATAGGCGACCTGATGGCTGAGCGCCAGAATCGCGACGACGCCCTTCGCCGGATCCGCGAAAGGCGCGGCGCGGCTGCTCTCGGCGCCAAGAAAATCCCAGTGCGTGACACGGGTCGCGAGGCCGTAGAGCGTCAGCGCCGCCGCCGTCAGCGCAAGATGGACGCCGTAAAGACGCAGGGCGCGCCTGCCGAGCGCCGCCGTCGCATCGACGACGCTGCGCCTGAATTTGTCGCCATAGGCCAGGGCGATCGAAACGCCCGAGAGAAAAACAAAGCCTTCGGCCGCATCGGAAAAGCCGAAATTGCGCGGCGTGATCGCGCCCAGCACATTGCCGGGAATGTGGTTTACTAGGATCACGGCGAGGGCCGCGCCGCGCCAGAAATCTACGCCCTCGACCCTTTTTCCTTGCACCTGCGTATCACGTCCTTTGGTCGCCGCGTTGCGCCCAGTCGCCTGCGCCGCAGTTGCAAGGCTCATGCCTCACTTGATACCCAATCGCGGCCATCCCGCCAAGACCGCGATCCCGCTTTCCCCGGCAATTCGCGGCGGCGGGCCGCCGCAGCCTTGCGTTGCCGCCCTAAACCATTACCTTGTCGGATATCTTCGCCCGAGAAATCCGAGCCGCCGCCTTAGATGACCTTTATCGAATCCCATCTCGCGCCCGCCGCACGCAAGAGCGGGCAGATCAAGCTGCACGCGCCTGAGGACTTCGAGGGCATGCGCGCCGCCGGCAGGCTGACGGCTGAGGCGCTGGACATGCTGGTCGAACATGTCAGGCCCGGCGTGACCACGCAGGCGCTCGACGATCTGGTTTTCGATTTCGCCTTGGCGCATGGCGCCTATCCGGCGCCGCTGGATTATCGCGGCTACCGAAAATCGATCTGCACCTCGATCAATCATGTCGTCTGCCATGGCGTGCCGGACAATAAGCCGCTGCGCGAAGGCGACATCGTCAATATTGACGTGACTTTCATCCTCGACGGCTGGCATGGCGACGCCAGCCGCATGTTCGGCGTTGGCGAAATTCCGCGCCGCGCGCAGCGGCTGATCGACGTGACCTATGAGGCGCTGCAGCGCGGCGTAGCGGCGGTCAAGCCTGGCGCGACGACCGGCGACATCGGCGCCGCGATTCAGCACTATGCGGAAAGCGAGCGCTGTTCGGTCGTGCGCGATTTCTGCGGCCATGGCCTCGGGCGCGTGTTCCACGACGAGCCGAATATTTTGCACTATGGCGTGAGGGGCGACGGCGTCGAACTGCGCCCGGGCATGTTCTTCACCATCGAGCCGATGATCAATCTCGGGCGCTCGCAGGTGAAAATATTGTCGGACGGTTGGACCGCCGTCACCCGCGACCGTTCGCTTTCCGCGCAGTTCGAACATTCGGTCGCCGTGACGGAAACGGGCGTCGAAGTCTTTACGAAGTCGCCGGCGGGGCTCGACAATCCCTCAGCCGCGCACGCCGACGCATGAAGAAGGCGGCTGACGCCGCATCACGCGACGGCCCGGGCCTGCGCGACTCTGCGCCACATTATCACGGTCATCGACAGCGTCTGCGCGATCGCTTCATGGACGCAGGCGAAGCGGCGCTCGCCGATTACGAAATGCTGGAGCTGCTGTTGTTTCGCGCCATTGCGCGACGCGACGTGAAGCCCCTCGCCAAGGCCTTGATCGCCCACTTCGGCTCCTATGCGGAGGCCGTCGCGGCGCGGCCGGAGCGTCTGCGCGAAGTCGACGGCCTTAGCGAAGCGGCGATCGTCGAAATCAAGCTTATAGAGGCCGCGGCGAAACGCCTGGCGCGCGGCGCCTTGCAGAAGCGCCCCGTTCTTTCCTCCTTCATGGAGGTGCTCGATTATTGCCGGACGGCGATGGCGTTTTCCGAGCGGGAGGAGTTCCGTATCCTGTTTCTTGACAAGCGCAACGCGCTGATCGCCGATGAGGTCCAGGGCGTCGGCACGATCGACCATACGCCGGTCTATCCGCGCGAGATCGTCAGACGGGCGCTGGAGCTCGGCTCGAGCGCGCTCATCCTGGCGCATAACCATCCTTCCGGCGATCCGACGCCGTCAGCCGCGGACATACGCATGACCAAGGACATCGCCGCCATCGCACAGCCCTTCGGCATTACGGTCCACGATCATCTCATCGTCGGCCGTCATGGCCATGCGAGTTTCAGAGGGCTCAAGCTGATTTGACGCGAAACGCCGCCACGCTCATCGAGATTGACGCAATGCGCTCGGAAACGGTCTGAGCGCATTGTCCTATTTCGTCACGCCGCTCATCATCGCCACCGCGCTGTTCATGGAGCAGCTCGACGGCACCGTGCTCGCCACGGCGCTGCCGGCGATGGCGGCCGATCTTCACGAAGACCCGGTGGCGCTGAAACTGGCGCTGACCTCTTATCTTCTCTCGCTCGCGGTGTTTATCCCGCTGTCCGGCTGGGCCGCCGATCGCTTCGGCGCGCGCCGGGTCTTTCGCGCCGCCATCATCGTTTTCACCTTCGGTTCGATTCTGTGCGGCCTGTCAAATTCGTTAGGCGCGATCGTCGTCTTTCGAATCGTGCAAGGGCTGGGCGGCGCGATGATGACGCCGGTCGGACGCCTCGTGTTGCTGCGCACCGCGCCCCGCCAGGAGTTGGTGCGCGCCCTCGCCTATCTCACGATTCCAGCGCTGATCGGGCCGATGATCGGCCCGCCGGTCGGCGGCTTCATCGCCACCTATTTTCATTGGCGCTACATTTTCTGGATCAATGTGCCGATCGGCGCGCTCGGCGTCGCGCTGGTCACGCGATTCATTCCGGATCTGCGCGAGGAATGGACGCCGCCGCTCGACGGCGTCGGCGCGATCCTTTCGGGCGTCGGCCTCTCATGCCTTGTCTTCGGCCTCACCATCGCCGGACGCGGCTTCGTTCCAACGCCGGTCGTCGCGCTGATCGTCGCGCTGGGCGCCGCGGCGCTCTTCGCTTATGTCCGCCACGCCAGACGCGCGCCCTATCCGATCGTCGATCTCGATCTCTTGCGCATTCCAACGTTTCGCGCGGCGGTTTTCGGCGGCTTTCTGTTTCGCATCGGATTAGGCGCGACGCCCTTCCTGCTGCCGCTCCTGCTGCAAGTGGGATTCGGGCTCTCAGCCTATGAAGCGGGACTTCTGACCTTCGTTTCGGCAATAGGCGCGATCGCGATGAAGACCACCGCGCAGCCGATCCTGCGAATTTTCAGCTTTCGGCGCGTGCTGATCGTCAATGCGCTCATCTGCGCCGTTTTTCTCGGCCTCTGCGCCACTTTTTCGGCGGCGACGCCGCATCTTCTCATCATGGGCGCGCTGCTCGTCGGCGGCTTCTTCCGTTCGCTGGAGTTCACCGCGCTCAACGCCCTCGCCTATGCCGACGTCGATCAGGATGCGATGAGTCGGGCGACGAGCTTCGCCTCCGTCGCCCAGCAATTGTCGCTGTCGACGGGCGTCGCCATCGGCGCCGCGGCACTGGAGACGGCGCGCACGCTGCGCGGCGGCGGCGCGCTGCAGGCGGCGGATTTCGCGCCGGCGTTTCTCGTCGTCGCGGCGATTTCGGCGATCGCCGTGACGCAGTTCCTGCGGCTTGCGCCTAATGCGGGCGCGGAGCTTGTGGGACGCGGCAAAGCGCCGCCACACTCGATCGACGCCGCGCGATAATATTCTTCACCGGACGAGCTTGCTGATTGCGGCGATGATAAAGATGGTGAACACCAATCCTAGGAATCTCAACACATCGAGCCATTTTTGCACGCGCTCAGTCTCGCGTTCATTGGCCTCCACGACGATCCAGCTAAATTGACGAAAATTTAGCATCGCACAATTTCGATCCTCGCCCTTCTTCGGCAGCACATAATAGTGGGCGATTTCATAATTCTCTTCTCGAAGCCGATAGGCGGGCAGCAATCGATCAAACAAAAATACCAGCCCAATGAGCTTTACCTTATCGGGACGACTTTTGACGGAATAACCCACAATGCCGAGCCAAAACGGGAAGAGCGCCAACATGAAGATTAGCAGCGTTATTAAAACGAACCATCCGATCCGCTCCGGCCTGTATCCGTAATCAGCTAATATTCCCAGCGCCGCATCGATCAAAACGACAATCGCTTTTTCCAGCCATTGGACCACAACTTCCAGGCTTTGGAACACATCGTTGAAAATTTGCCTTAACGTGTCGCGATCGGGGGCCGATTGTTCGGCTTGATCAGACAGGTTTGCGATTCTGCAAGGACCGCGCTTCCTCAAGAACGACGGGACAAGACCGCAAATATTCGCATTAAAGGCGGCGCGTGCAGCGCTGATCTTCAAATTTTTCGCTGCTTCCATATTCCCCGCACGCTCGAACGCCGCGACAAATTCAGCAAATGGCTGCTGCGTAGGAGAATATCGATTCTTCTTGATCCAGCTGATAATTTCCTCTGTCTGAGGCAAGTCTAATCTTGGCGGGAAGTCTGGTTCTTTCCGCCCGGCGGCTCCCGGATTGGCTTTGCGCGATGCGCGCAATGAGACCGCTTCTTCACATTTCGCTGTTGACGCATAAATGCGCTCGAAGCGAAGGCCGTTAACACTAAGAGACGTCGCCTGCTTCGTAAATTCGAAGTTTAGGATCAGCGTGCCCGTCTTTACATTGAAGAGATTCAGAATTGGCGTAGCCGTTTCGTCTCCCTTTATCCGGCCTTGATCGCTCTTCTGCGGCTTCGTTATGTCGAACCAAGCCGCCCCTTCAATGACGTCTTCATTGAGGTAGATGTCGCCTTCAAGCACCTCGCCCGCGACATCCGTCATCCAGTTGAACGAACGCAAGCAAACCGAAGATTTGATGTCATTGTCGACAAAAAGGAATGTTCCGGGCTTGATCGCCGGCACGTGATCGCACCTGTCGCTGTCATGCAGCGATTTCCCCGTACTAGTTTCCGGAGCGAGAAAACGATCATAGGGATCGCCGACATCTTTTGGCAGCGGTCGCCCGAAACTGCCTTTTGCGCCCCTTATGAAGCGATAGGGAGCGACCGATACTCCTTTTTTTGTATCAGTCCCGACTTCATTCTTTCTTGCGCGGGTCCCCATTCCAAATCCGAATTCCGACGCGACGAGGTCGCCTATTTCATTCTTGCGAATATCGAAACCGCACTGCGCCTGGCTTTGGCTCAGATCGAGAACGCCTCCGATCTTATCCTTGAATAATTGGAGCTGCGAAAAATAGCTTGTCGAAATGTCCAGATCACCGTTTATCGCGACATTTTCGACCAGGAGGCGAGCGGGAATCACCGAGTGATCAATCTTCAGCGACCCCCCAACGACGACGTTGGAGATCGTCAGTTGATTAAAAAAACTGAACGTGAGCCATATCGATCCAGAAATCTCCGCACGGTTGATTTGGACGCTCTCATAGGAGACGGAATTGTCAAAGGCGAGATCGCCCCTGGAGCGAAAATTTCGTATGTCGATACCGTTCAAGAAGATCGAACCGTCCAGCACCAAAGAGACGGGCAAATCCAATCCGACCAGGTCAACGCCGTCACAGTAAATTCCGCCAATGATCCGAATTCCTGTTGGATCAATCTTGCTTAGCTTTTCCTGAACGATTTTCTTGACAATGCGCCGATCAAGCACCCGCGCGTCACGCCGGCGCGCGCATATCTCATCTGCATCTATTGTGTTCACGAAAGGATATCGCCGGGCGCCTGTCTCGATAGTCTGATCGAGCACCAAGCGGCCCTTTTTTGGTGGCGCGCAAAGAACTCCTTTCAAGTCGGGAATTAACACCGCCTCCATGCCAACCATCAGGCAGGCGGCGATACGCGAGGTCGTATCTCCCCTCTGTGGTTCACAAGTCGGCCCGGCGCCCGCAGGAACAGCAACCGCAGTCATGCCATTATGCAAACAATATTGCGCTTCCGTCTGAGTGGGCGCCAGATTCTCAGCGCGGCGCCGCGCATCCGAAGTCGGCGCCGCAGCCCACGCGTGGCACGCCCAGCACATCCAGGAAAATCCAACAATTAATGGCAAGAATGACGTAAATCTAAGCCTAATCTTCATGAATTTCGCCCTCCTGAAATAAACGGGCGCACCGAATTCGAAGATAGAGCTGCGTTAGCTAATTAATTGGACTGACAAGACAAATAGGCGCAAGCGTCTGACCGTCAATAGCGGGAAGTTTGTGTGTGGTCGTCGTTGCGAACGTCCCGCCGCCCCCGAAACCCCGTCGCCAGCACATAGAGCTCCGCCGAATCCGCCCGGCTCGCCGCCGGCTTCACATGGCGCACGGTCGAAAAATCGCGTTTGAGCCGCGCCAGCAGCTGGCCCTCCGTGCCGCCCTGCAGCACTTTGGCGACGAAGAAACCTCCCTCCGCCAGCACGTCGCAGGCGAAGTCGGCGGCGAGCTCGGCGAGGGCGACGATCCGCAAATGGTCGGTCGCCTTATGGCCGGTGGCGTTCGCGGCCATGTCCGACATCACGCCGTCGGCTTCGCCCCCGAGCATGTTCTTGATGACATCCGGCGCGTCCGGATCGTTGAAATCCTTCACCGCGAAATCGACGCCGGCGATCGGCTCCATGTCGAGAAGATCGACCGCGATGACCTTGCCCTTCCCCTCCTTCGCCTTTACCCGCGCGGCGGCGACCTGCGACCAGCCGCCGGGCGCGGCGCCAAGGTCGACGATGCGGCCGCCCGGCTTAAGGAGATGACAGCGATCGTCCATCTCGATGAGCTTATAGGCCGCCCGCGAGCGATAGCCCTCGCGCTTGGCGCGCGCGACGTAAGGATCATTGAGCTGGCGCTCCAGCCACAGCGTCGAGGAGAGCGAACGCTTGCGCGCGGTCTTGACGCGCGTCTTGAGCGACCGCCCGCCTTCGCGGCCTGACTCCTTCGTCACGCGTGCACCTTGTCGCGCGGGCTGAAGACGCCGCCCGGCTCAGGCTCCATGACGATGTGCCGGTCGTGGAAGGCGAGCAGAGTCGAGCGGTGGCCGATCGAGACGATCGTCGTGCGCGGCAGCCGCTCGCGCAGCATGGCGTAAATGTCTTCTTCGAGCTGTTCGTCGAGCGCCGAGGTCGCTTCGTCGAGGAAAAGCCAATCCGGTTTGGCGAGAAGCGCGCGGGCGACGGCGACGCGTTGCTGCTCGCCGCCGGAGAGGCGCTGCGCCCAATTGTTCTCCTCGTCGAGCCGCTCGACGAAAGGCGCGAGCCGCGCGGCGCGCAACGCTTCCTGCATATCAGCGCGCGAGAAGTCTTGGACGTGACCGGGATAGACGATCGCTTCGGTCAGCGCGCCGATCGGAATATAGGGACGTTGCGGCGCGAGCATCACTTTCGCGCCGCGCGGCGTCAGTATGTCGCCACTGGCATAGGGCCATATGCCGGCGATGGCGCGAAACAGCGTCGATTTGCCCGAACCTGACGGACCGGTGAGCAGCGTCGACTGGCCGGCGGCGAACGTCAGATCGTCGACCGTCACGATTTTGCGGCCGTCGGGCAAGGCAAGCGTCAATTCACGCAAGCGGATATCCGCGCCATCGGCCGGCGAGACGATCCGCGTCGCCGACATTTCCGAGCGCGCCGTCTCGATGGCATGGTCGAATGACGACAGCCGATCCAGCACCGACTTAAAATTGGCGAGAGAGGTATAGTAATTGATGAAGAAAGTGAGCGCGCTCTCAACCCGCCCGAAGGCGCTCGCCGTCTGCGTCATGACGCCGAGCTGGATGCGGCCGGCGAAATAGAAGGGCGCCGTGATGATATAAGGAATGATCGGCGACAGCTGACCATAGGTCGAGGTGAAGGCCATCAGCTGCTTGCGCTTCTGCACGATCGCCAGATAGTTGACGATGATGCCGGCGAAGCGTCGCAGCAGCGATCCGCGCTCGGCGGGTTCGCCGCCGAGCAGCGCGATCTGCTCGGTGTATTCGCGCAGCCGCGCCAGCGAAAATCGGAAATCGGCCTCGCGCCTCTGCCGATCGAAATAGAGCCCGGTGAGGGTGCGGCCGATGAGATGCGTCACCAGCGTTCCCACCGCCGCATAGAGCAGCACCGCCCAGAACAGAAGGCCGGGAATATAGATTTCAGTCCCCGGCAGGGGGTAATTGCCGGACAAATCCCACAGCACATAAGCGAAGGAGACGAGCGAGCTTAAGGTGGCGATCAGCAGGATCGAATAGGAGTAAATGCCATAGCCTTCCTCGCCGCCGCTGATGAAGCGGTTGACGTCTTCGGCGATGCGCTGATCCGGATTGTCGGCGCCGCTGCCGACGAGCGCCATGCCGTAATGCGTGTGCGCGCCGAGCCAGCGCTCGATGTAATGTTCGGTCAGCCACCGTCGCCAGCGGATGACCAGCATGGATTGCAACACGAATTCGACGATCACCGAGAGCACGTAAACAAACGCCCATGGCGTGAACACCAGCAGAAGCTGGCGCCAGAACTCCGGAGCGTTCCGCTCCTGAATGGCGTTGTACCAGTCGCGATTGAAGAAGGACAAACGCACGGTGATGCCGACCTGTCCCTGATTGAGAAGCACCAGCACGACCACCATGGAGATCGCGATCGCGCTTTCCCGCGCCGCGAAGGGCCGAAACGGCCAGACGCGCCCTTCGCCGCGCTCGCTGGAATCGAAATAGAGATCGGCGATGCGAGTCATCTCGCGAACGACCGGAATATGCGAGATCGCGTAAACGATGATTGAAAACACCGCGACGGTGAGCGGCATGGTCTCGGGCGGCGCATAGTCCTTCAGCGCATCAGGCCACACGCCTTCCGCCTGCATAAGCCCGATGAGGCCGAAGACGATGGTCTCGGTCGAAAATATGCAGGCGAAGATTTTCAGGAAGCTCGACATGTCGACGGCGCGCCATGTCGTATAGGCGCAAAGCGCCGAGGCGGCGGCCAGGACAAACAGACTGGAGTAGCCTTTGTGGGCGCCGACCAACGCGGTAAAGGCCGCGAAGACGGCGACCGCCACGCTCAATTTCTGCATCGTTCACCTTGGATATGAGAAGCTGCTCGGCTCGGCCGCGAACGCATCGCCGGCGACGACCGTCTGATTCCCATGATAGAGGAATCAGTCCTCCTCAGGAATGACCGCATCCCCGTTGACATGCGCGACGAGCACCGGCGAAGCCTTGAAGGTCAACACTCGGCGTGGCGTAATCGTGGCCTCGACGCCAGTTTTCGGATTACGGCCGATGCGCTCCCGCTTGGTGCGCACGTTAAAGGTCCCGAAGGACCGCAGCTTGACGGACTCGCCGCGCAGCAAAGCTTCGCTGATCTCGTCGAATGTCGCGTCCAATATCTTGCGGGCTTCGGCGCGAGAAAGGGAAGGACAGCAGCCATAGACCGCTTCTCGCAGAGCGGCCCGCGTCAAGGTGCTGCCCGGAGCAGTTCTTCTTACCATGCGAACAAAGCGCCCGATGCTCGCTTTATCGGGAATGGGCCGAACACAACTCCCCCTCGAAGCTTATGGCAATGGTCACTGGCAATAAACGGGCGCTGCGTCCCGGGTGAGATAGTACGCATAAATTACCTATTTGCAAGGACAGTCAAGAGTTCTCTCGGCAGCCGGCAAAGCCTGCCGGCGACGCCGCCTTAGGATGGAATCGAATCGGTCAAACCGCCAATTTCACCTTGTGTTGCGCCACCGGGATCATGGCGCGCACCTTGCGAATGCGGTCGACGTCGACATAGGAGGAGACGAGTCCCGGACCTTCCGAGGCCTTTGCGACAACATGTCCCCAAGGGTCGGCGATCAGCGAATTCCCGTAAGTGAAGCGCGTCTCATGTCCGGCCTTATGGGCGCCGGTCTGCGCCGGGGCGCAGAGATAGGCCTGCATCTCGATGGCCCGCGCCCGGCACAGCACTTCCCAATGATCCTTGCCGGTCACCAGCGTGAACGCGGCGGGAAGGGCGACGATATCGACTCCCTTATCCGCGAGCGCCTGGAAAAGATATGAGAAGCGCAGATCGTAACAGATGGCGCAGCCGACGGTAAGGCCCTCGCAATCATAGGTGACGACGGAATCGCCTGGCTTGAACGCGGCGCTCTCGTGATATTTCGCGCCATCCGGCGCGGTGATGTCGAACATGTGGATCTTGCGGTAGCGCGCCACCTCTTCGCCTTCGCGATTGAAGGCGACGCTGGTGTTGTGCAGCCGCTCCTCGCCGGGCGCCTTTTCGAGAATTGAGCCAGCGTGGATAAACACCTTATGCTCGCGCGCCAACGCCTGGCACATTTCATAAGCCGGCCCGCCGGGCAGCTCTTCAGCCGCCGCCATTTTCTCGGCGCGCGAGCCGCCGATAAAATCGAACACCTCCGGCAAACAAATCCAGTCCGGACGCTCCTGAACGACGGCGCGCTCGATTAAGGCGCGCGCATTGGCGAGGTTCAGGGCCTTGTCGCCAACGGAATTCATTTGAACCAGAGTGACCTTCATCGACCGTCCGCTGTTCTCTTGCATTGCGCGCCATTATGGCCGCGCGCGACTCACTTATTATACGTGGCCGACGCTCCAGGTATAGATCGAATTGCCTTAGCGCACGGTTTCGAAAAAGCGGACGCGAGTTTTCGCGCGCAAAGAGCGCTCCAAGCATTTGGAATCGATTATGTCGTCTGCATCGGGGCGATTCCGCCCAATTGGCGGCGCGCTAAAGCGGCGAAGCCTCCGACGGGCCTAGACCGCAACCGCTACCGCGCAACGCTGCGATGCAAAATTCGACCATTTGCGCGCTCGTCGGAACCGGCCGATCGGCGCATTCCACCATCAGCCGCGGATGGCAGTAGCGAATACAGGACGTGTGCACCAGGCGCGCCGCAAGCTGCGCGTCGCCCTTGGCGAATTCTCCGCTCTCCATGCCCGAGCGAACGATTTCTTCGATCGCGGCGTCGATACGGTCGATGTGATCCGAGATGATCGGCCAATTCTCGATGAGCGCCGCTTCCACCATGTCGTGAAGCTTGCGATCGGCGACATAGCGCTCCGCGTTCATCGCCTCATTCGACAGGATGACCGCGCGCAGCCGCTCCTCCGCCGAGCCCGGACCATGTGCGATGCTCTGCGCCGCCTGTTCGACTTCGCTCATCAATTGCCGCGCGACGGCGGCGTTTATTTCCGATTTGGCGCCGAAGAAACGATAGACATTGGCCGGCGACATCCGCAATTCGCGGGCGATGTCCGCGACCGTCGTCTTCTGGAAACCGATCTCGCGGAACAGCCGTTCGGCCGTGGCGATGATTTTCTCGCGCTGCCCAACCTCGCGCGCGCTCTTCGCGCGCGCGCCCACTACGCTCATTCGGCCGCTCCCCTCGCAAGCCCGTCGGCCAAAGTCCCGATCCGCGCGCCATCGGATTCGGCCAGTCCCTCGCTAAGATGACGGCGAAACCACGTCGCGTAAAGCGCCGGAAGGAACAGAACGGTGAGAAAAGTGGCGACGAAGAGCCCGCCCATGATGGTGAGCGCCATCGGCCCCCAGAAGGCCGAGCGTGACAGTGGAATCATGGCCAGGATCGCGGCGAGCGCCGTCAGAGCGACCGGACGAACCCGCCGTATCGTCGCGCCGATGATCGCCTCTCGATAATTTTCACCGCGTTCGAGATCCTGTCGCACCTGATCGACCAGGATGATCGAATTGCGCATGTCCATGCCGGAAAGCGCAATGAGGCCGAGCAGCGCGACGAAGCCGAACGGCGCATGCGCGACATTGAGCGCGAGCGAGGCGCCGATGACCCCGAGCGGCGCGCTCATCATGACAAGCGCGACGCGGGTGAAGTTCTGCAGCTGGAACATCACGATCGTCAGCATGACGAGTCCGACGAGCGGAAACACCGCAAAGATCGACGCGTTGCCTTTTTGGGATTCCTCGATCGCGCCGCCGATTTCGATCCGATAGCCGGGCGGCAGGTTTGCGCGAATCTGTTCGAGCCGCGGCCAGATGCGCATCGTTGCGTCAGGCGCCTGCACGCCGTCCTTTACGCCTGAGCGCACCGTGATGCTCATGTCGCGATTGCGCCGCCAGAAGATCGGCTCTTCGTGATCATAGACGATCTTGGCGACCTGCGAGACGGTCACCGCCTTGCCGTCACGCGAATAGACGACCATGTCGCCGATCCTCGAAAGATCGCCGCGCTCTTGGGGAACGGCGCGCGCGACCACTTCCACCTGATCGATTCCGTCGCGCAAGGTCGCGATCGTCACGCCGGAAATCGCCAGGCGCAGCCGGTTCGCTACGTCCTGCGGCGTCAGCCCGAGAAGCCGCGCGCGATCCTGGTCGATGACCAGACGCACGCGTGGCGTCTGCTCATTCCAATTGAGATGCGGATCGTCGACGCCCTCGTCGCCGCGCATGACGTCGCGGACCTGATAGGCGATGGCGCGCACCTTCGCCGGGTCGGCGCCGACGACGCGAAACTGCACCGGGAAGCCGACGGGCGGCCCGTAGTAGAAGCGGTCGACCCGAGCGCGCGCCTGCGGCAAGGCACCATTGGCGAGCGCCGCCTCGAGCCTTTTCTTCAACCGCTCGCGCGCCTCGATGTCCTTGGCGACGATGACAATCTCGGAATAGGCCTCATTCGGCAATTGCGGATTGAGTCCGAGCCAAAATCTCGGAGGCCCCTGCCCGACATAGCTCGTATACAGCGCCGCGTCGGGGTCGTCCTTCAGCAGCGCTTCGGCCTGTTTCGCCGCCTCGAGCGACGCGCCGATCGACGAGCCTTCCGGAAGGCGCAACTGGAGAAAAAGCTCCAATCGCTCGGCGTAAGGGAAGAACTGCTTCTGCACGACGAAGAAGCCGACGACGGCGAGCGCGAACACGCTGACGACGCCTGCAATCACCATGCCGCGATAGTCGACCGCCCAAGTGACGACGGCGCGCAGCCGCCGATAAAACGGCGTCTGGTAGATGTGATCCGGATCGTGGCCGGGATGCAGCTTGGCGAATTCGGGAAGAAGCTTCACCCCGAGATAGGGCGTGAACGTCACCGCAACGAACCATGAGGCGATCAAAGCGACGAGGAGCACCCAGAACATCGAACCCGTATATTCGCCGACCGCCGAATTGGCGAAGCCGACCGGCAGGAATCCCGCGGCGGTGATCAGCGTGCCGGTGAGCATCGGGAAGGCGGTCGACTCCCAGGCGAAAGTCGCGGCCTTCATGCGACTGAAGCCCTGCTCCATCTTCACCATCATCATTTCGACGGCGATGATCGCATCATCGACAAGGAGCCCCAACGCGATGATCAGCGCGCCGAGCGAAATGCGCTGGAGGTCGATGCCGAGCGGCCCCATGAAGATGAAAACGATGGCGAGCACCAACGGCACCGAGAGCGCGACGATGATTCCCGTCCGAAAACCGAGCGAGACGAAGCTCACGCCGAGCACGATGACCAGCGCCTCCAGGAAGGATCGGGTGAATTCGCCGATCGCCTCTTCGACGACCTTCGGCTGATCGGCGATCTGCTCGACGTCGACGCCGAGCGGCGTCTTGTCGCGCATCTCCTGCACCGCCGCGCCGACGTTCTCTCCGAATTGGAGCACATTGGCCCCCTTCGCCATGACGGCGCCGACGACGATCGCCGGCTGACCTTTAAAGCGCGCAAGAAAACTTGGCGGGTCCTCGAAACCGGCATGGATGTCGGCGATGTCGCCAAGCCTGATCACCTTGCCGTTCGCTTCGACAGGAATGGCGGCGATGGCGTCGGCGCCTTTGAGATCACTCGTCACCTGGACGCGCACGCGGTTCGACGACGTCTCGAACACGCCGGCGTCATTGATGGCGTTCTGCTTGGCGAGCGAATCGAAGATCGCCTGAGGCGCAAGGCTTAAACTCGCAAGCTTCGCCTCGCTGAATTCGACGAAGATGCGGCGTCCTTGATCGCCATAGACGTCGACCTTGACCACATCCTGCACGGCGAGCAGCCGTTGGCGCAAGGCTTGAACCACCTTGTCGAGCACGTGGTAGTCAGCGCCGTCGCCGGTCACGGCGTACATCACCGTATCGACGTCGCCATATTCGTCATTGACCTGAGGGCCCTGCACGCCGGCAGGCAAGGTTGGCGCAATGTCGTGGAGCTTCTTTCGCAGTTGATAAAAGAGCTGCGGCACTTCCTTTGGCGGCGTCGTGTCCTTGAAGGTCACTTGCATCGCCAGAAAGCCAGGCTTCGTATAGGTCTCGATCTTGTCGAGGAAAGGCAGCTCCTGGAGCTTTTTCTCGATGGGATCAGAGACCTGATCGCGTATCTCGGTCGCGGTCGCGCCGGGCCAGGATGCGGAGACGACGGCGACCTTGATGGTGAAGGACGGGTCCTCCGCGCGGCCAAGCCGCAGATAGGAATAGAGCCCGGTGAGGCTGATCGCGACCATCAGAAACAGCATCAGGGTCGGCCGTTGAACGGCCCAGCGCGAGAGGTTGACGCCGCTCATCGCCGGCCTCTCACAGCGACTGCCGCGAAATGGCGCGGACCTTCATATTGGGATCGAGCTTGTGGACGCCGAGGACGACGATGTTGTCGCCGTCCTTCACGCCGCCGGCGACGAGCGCTTGGTCGGCCTCGAGACGCACCAGCGTCACCGGAACGAGCTGCACATTTCCCTCGCCGTCGACCTTCCAAAGCGAAGGCCCGGCGCCCTGATTGTAGATCGCCGAGAGCGGCACGCTGACGACGGGTTGCGCCTCGGCGCCCGAAATGTGCAGCGTCGCGCTCATGCCGAGCGCGATGGCGGCGTCAGGACTGAGGATGGAGAAGCGGGCGGCGAAGGTTCGCGTGACGGGGTCAGCCGCCGGACTCAATTCGCGCAGTTTAGCGCGATAGGCCACGCCGGGCTTCGACCACAACGTCAAACGCGCCTCGCCCTTTCCGGCCGCCGCCTCGAATGCCTCCGGCAAGGCGACCGCCGCTTCCAGTTCGCCGGCATGGGCGATACGCACGGCGGGCTGTCCCGACGACACCACCTGACCCGGGTCGACGAGCGTTTGGGTGACGACGCCGTCCGCTCCGGCGCGCAGCGTCGCATAGTCCAGCGCATTGCCGGCAAGTTCGACGGCGCGTTCGGCCCGCTTGAACCGCCCGCGCGCTTCTTCGCCGGACGCGCGCGCCCGGTCGAGAGCCGCCTGCGCGACCCATCCCTTGCTGCGCAGCTGGGCGGCGCGCTTCTCGTCGGCCAGGGCCTGCGTCTGCGCCATGCGCGCCGCAGCGAATTCAGCGTCAGCCTGCTCTTTTTGCAGCCGGAGGTCCTGCTCGTCGAGCGCCGCGAGGGGATCGCCCGCCTTCACACGCTGCCCGACCTCGACGAAGCGCTTGATGACTTTGCCGGCGACGCGAAAGCCCTGATCGGACTCGACCCTCGGCCGGATCGTGGCGACAAATTCGCGCGTCTGCGACTGGGCGGCGTAGCGCGCCGGCGCGACCAGCACCGGCCGATCGGCGCGCCCGCTTGCCTGCGCCGCGCGCTGGTCCTTGCCGTCGCAGCCGGCCAGCGCCGCGGCCAGCAGCGCGACAAACGCATAAATACGGGAGGGAGAGCGGATCATGCGGCATCATCCTGTGAGCGAGAGCTCGCGGCGCTGAAAGTGATGACTTTTAATATTCGTCATTCA
This sequence comes from Methylocystis sp., assembly GCF_050246715.1. Lineage (NCBI taxonomy): Bacteria > Pseudomonadati > Pseudomonadota > Alphaproteobacteria > Hyphomicrobiales > Methylocystaceae > Methylocystis > Methylocystis sp. Next base: position 93,495 of record NZ_JBFWVN010000005.1, on the reverse strand, counting down.
TCAGCCGTTCGTCAACCGTCATCACGAATTTTCGTTCGGCCTGAATTCCTCTGATGGGGTGGCTGAAACCGTCCGGCGCACGGCCGGACGGTTTGCCGCGGGGCGTCTGAAGAGCGTCTGCAGGGATTGTCGCCGCGAAATGATTCTTCTATATGCGGCCTGCTCTTGCGGGCGGGTGGGCCCGTCACAATCTTGGGAGAGCGAGGGGGAGGATCGCGCGGCGGGCTCATGGCGAGCCGCTGTCCTTCGCCTTTTTGAACCGGACCGCTTCGGGGTCCGGCGTCGCCAGCGAAAGGACATCGAAATGGGTAAAATTATCGGCATCGACCTCGGCACGACTAATTCCTGCGTGGCCGTCATGGAAGGGTCGAGCCCCAAGGTTATCGAAAACGCCGAAGGCGCAAGAACGACGCCGTCGATCGTCGCCTTCACCGACGACGGCGAGCGCCTCGTCGGCCAACCCGCCAAACGTCAGGCGGTCACCAATCCCGACAAGACTTTCTTCGCCATCAAGCGGCTGATCGGCCGCACCTTTGACGACCCGATGACCAAAAAGGACATCAGTCTCGTCCCTTACAAGATCGTCAAGGCGAATAACGGCGACGCCTGGGTGGAGGCCGCCGGCAAGCAATATTCGCCGTCGCAGATTTCAGCCTTCATCCTGCAAAAAATGAAGGAGACGGCCGAGGCCTATCTCGGCCAGACCGTCACCCAGGCGGTCATCACCGTCCCCGCCTATTTCAACGACGCTCAGCGTCAGGCCACCAAGGACGCCGGCAAGATCGCCGGCCTTGAGGTGCTGCGCATCATCAATGAGCCGACGGCGGCGGCGCTCGCCTATGGCCTCGACAAGAAGCAGTCGGGCACGATCGCGGTTTACGACCTTGGCGGCGGCACCTTCGACGTGTCGATTCTCGAGATCGGCGACGGCGTGTTCGAGGTGAAATCGACGAATGGCGACACTTTCCTCGGCGGCGAAGACTTCGACATGCGCCTCGTCGAATATCTCGCGGGCGAGTTCAAGAAGGAGCAGGGCATCGACCTGACGAAGGACAAGCTCGCCCTGCAACGCCTCAAGGAAGCGGCGGAAAAGGCCAAGATCGAACTCTCCTCTGCGACGCAGACCGAGATCAACCTGCCCTACATCACCGCCGACGCCACGGGCCCGAAGCATCTGACGCTGAAGCTCACCCGCGCGAAATTCGAAGCGCTCGTCGACGATCTCATCCAGCGCACGGTCGAGCCCTGCCGCAAAGCCTTGAAGGACGCCGGACTGTCGGCGGCCGACATTGGCGAAGTGGTGCTCGTCGGCGGCATGACCCGCATGCCGAAGGTGCAGGAGGTGGTGAAGCAGTTCTTCGGCAAGGAGCCGCATAAGGGCGTCAATCCTGACGAAGTCGTCGCCATCGGCGCGGCGGTGCAGGCGGGCGTGCTGCAGGGCGACGTGAAGGACGTGCTGCTGCTCGACGTGACGCCGCTGTCGCTCGGCATCGAGACGCTGGGCGGCGTGTTCACGCGCCTCATCGACCGCAACACGACGATCCCGACCAAGAAAAGCCAGGTGTTCTCGACCGCCGAAGACAATCAGACGGCGGTCACCATCCGGGTCTTCCAGGGCGAGCGCGAGATGGCGGCGGACAATAAGCTGCTCGGCCAGTTCGATCTCGTCGGCATTCCGCCGGCGCCGCGCGGCATGCCGCAGGTCGAGGTGACCTTCGACATCGACGCCAATGGCATCGTCAATGTCACGGCGAAGGACAAGGCCACCAACAAGGAGCAGCAGATCCGGATCCAGGCTTCTGGCGGCCTCTCCGAAGGCGACATCGATAAGATGGTCAAGGACGCCGAGGCGCATGCCGCTGAGGACAAAATCCGTCGCGAACTCGTCGACGCCAAGAACCATGCCGAGGCCGGGATCCACGCCGCGGAGAAATCCGTCGCCGAATTCGGCGACAAGGTTTCGGGCGCCGACAAGAGCGCGATCGAGGCGGCGATCGCTTCGTTAAAGAGCGCGATCGAAGGCGACAACGTCGACACGATCAAGGCCAAGACCAATGAACTGGCGCAGGCCTCGATGAAGCTCGGCGAGGCGATGTACAAGGCCCAGCAGGCCGAGGCGTCGAGCCCCGGCGCTTCGGAAGCGCCGAAGGACGACGTGATCGACGCTGAGTTCAAGGACGTCGGCGACGACAAGAAGTAATTCGAGAATCCCTTCTCCCGCTTGCGGGAGAAGGTGTCGCGCCAAAGGCGTGACAAATGAGGGCCGCCGAGATTGGGCGGCCTTCATAATATTGTGGCGGCATATTGTGGCGGCGGCAGGCGCCCTTATCCGACCCTCGTTAACGCAAGGGCCACCTTCTCCCGCCTGCGGGAGAGGGTGTGGTGTCCCATTGCGCCGCTCGCGTCACGTGATTAAATTTTGAAACGGATATTACAAATACGATTGCGCCATGACGGACGAACCGCCTCCTCCCAACGAAACGCGCGAACCCGCCCGCAAGGGCTTCTGGAGCCTGCAATCCGACGAGGAAAGCGTCGCGCGCGGGCAGAATAATTTTTGGGCGATGCTGGAGACGGTGCTCGCCATTGTCGGCTTCTGGTATGTCGCGCTGACATACGAAACATTCTTACTGCTTTATACGAGCCTCTTCATCGCACCGCTTCTGTTCTTGCGCTCCGAGGAATCGGTGCGGCAGGGCGTGAGGTGGTTCAACAACGGGATATTTCCATCGAAATTGCCGGAGGATCCCGGAGCGCGGGCCGACGCCAGAAAGGTGCTGGAGCGGCGATGGGCGTGGATCGGTGCCGGAATCGGCATCATCGTCGCGCTGGCTGCCGGCTATACGGCGGCGAAACTGTTTCTCGCCGGTCATGACGGCTGGGCCGCGTTTTGGCGCGGCGCAGTATTTCTTCTTGCGATGACAAATCTAGCGGGAGCGGTGGCGATAGCGGTGTTGGTAGCGGGAGAGGGAGAGAGAGCGGTAGGGGGAACGGGAATGGGAGCGAGAGCGGTAGCGGTAGCGGCAGCGGCGGCGGCAGCGGGAGCGGTGGCGGGAGCAGCAGCGGCAGCGGGAGCGGGAGCAGCAGCGGCAGCGCGAGCGGAATCGGCACTTATCATTGTTGGTGCCGGATTTTTCACCGGATTTTGGCTCATGACCCTGTTGATTCGTTTCGCGGCCACGGCTCGTTTTCTATTCGCCGGTTATCGTCAGGCGCCAGCCAATATAGAGCGGCTAGCGTTGCGAATGGCACCTTTGCAGATGCCGGAATTGCTTCCCGGCCTCCCGCCCGATCACGACATGCAATTGCCACGGCTCGCCTCAAGCTTTTTCTCGGATGTCACAACAGGGGCCGATACGGATAAGGCCTTTGCCGCTGTTGGGCTGATCTTTTTGCCTCTCATGTTCTTCCCCGGCTGGGCCTATCGCGTCATCCTCAAATCGACTTTGTGGTTCTGGTGGATTCTCTTCATTGTCGGCGGCGCGCCGAAAATCGAATACGGGATCGAAGGGCTGCGCGCCGACGCCTATCGCAAGGCGCTGTCATGGGTCTTTCTCGCTCTCGCAATTTACGGCGTCGCCGGATTCATCGTCGGTGCGGAAATGAAGGCGATAATCGAAAATCACCGCGGCGACGCGCCACTAATCTCATCCGCCGCGCTGCTGTTCCTTGTCGACTGGTCGAAAGTCCCGGCCTTCCAATGGGTGGCGCTCGCCGCCAGCGCCCTGACGCTCGGCGTCGCGCTTTGGACACACGCACTTGTCATCGACCGCGATGAGGTGCCGGGCCGCGCGGAAAAGGTCGCAAAAGCGCTTCCTCGCCTCGGCTATCTCGTCAAATGGAAATCCGGCGTCGGCATGGCCAGCATCGCGCTGACCATGCTTTGCTTCGCCCTCTACGCGAACGCCCAGCACGGCTTGGCGCCTGTCTCCACCTGGGCAGCGGACTGGCTGCGTTGGCTCTATGGCGACACGGCGCAAGCCTTACTCGGCCAGTCCTGAACGCTCGGCTGCCAACGCCAAATCGTCTAGAATAGCTGGACCGACCTTCGGATCGACAAAATGAAACCCTCGCTCGCGCTCAATCAACATCGCGAAGCCGTGCGCGCCGCCGTCAGCCGCCGCAAGGCGGCCAACCCGCGCGTTTTCGGTTCGGTGTTGCGCGGCGAGGATGAATACGGCAGCAATATCGACATTCTGGTCGATGTTTTACCTGGCGCGACCTTGCTGGATTTGGGCGGACTCAATGCAGAGTTGGAAGAGATTTTGGGCGTGAAAGTAGATCTCCTGACGCCGCTGGAGCTTCCCAAACGCATCAGAGCGAAAATCGTCGCCGAGGCCGCCCCGGTATGACGTACAGCGCCGTTTTTGTTTTTTCCCACCGGAAACTCGAGCCGGCTCGCGCCGACTTTCGCGTCGTCTGGCGAACGGCGCTGATCAATCTGCCGGAGTTGCTAAATCCTCTCGAAGCCATATACGAAGCGGCGGGCGAGCGGATCGGCGAAGCTTCGAAAAAACCGCTCGAAGACTAAGAAATGTCCAAACGCGACTATTACGAAGTTCTCGGCGTTACCCGCACCGTGACGGAAGTCGATCTGAAAATCGCCTTCCGCAAGGCGGCGATGCAGTGCCATCCCGATCGGCACCCCGGCGACAAGCAGGCGGAAACCCGCTTCAAGGAATTGAACGAGGCCTATCAGTGCCTCTGCGACCCGCAGAAGCGCGCGGCCTATGACCGTTTCGGCCACGCCGCTTTCGAGCAGGGCGGCGGGTTCGGCGGCTTTGGTGCCGGCGAGGGTTTCGGCGCCTCAATGGCCGATATTTTCGAGGATTTGTTCGGCGACGTGATGGGCCGGCGCGGTCGCTCGGGCGGGCGCGAGCGCGGCTCGGATCTGCGCTACAACATGGAGATCACCCTCGACGAGGCCTATCACGGCAAGAGCGCGTCGCTGAAAATTCCGACCTCGGCGAGCTGCGAGGCCTGCTCCGGGACCGGCGCGAAAAAAGGCTCCAAGCCCAAGACCTGCGCGACCTGCGGCGGCATGGGACGGGTGCGCGCCCAGCAGGGCTTTTTCGCCATCGAGCGGACATGCCCGACGTGCCAGGGACGCGGCGAGATTATCGAGAACCCCTGCCCCTCCTGCGCCGGCGCCGGCCGCAAGACGATCGAACGGTCGCTCTCGGTCAATGTCCCGCCGGGCGTCGAGGACGGCACGCGCATCAGGCTCGCCGGCGAAGGCGAGGCCGGATTGCGGGGCGGACCGGCCGGCGACCTCTACATCTTTCTTTCGGTGAAGCCGCATCCTTTCTTCCAGCGCGACGGCGCCGACCTTTATTGCCGCGTGCCGATCTCCATGGTGCGCGCCGCGCTTGGCGGCGAGATCAAGGTCCATGCGCTCGACGGCTCCGAGGTGAAGCTCAAAATTCCCGAGGGCGCACAGTCGGGACGTCAGATCAAAGCCAAGGGCAAGGGCATGCCGATCTTGCGCGGACGCGAGCATGGCGATCTGCATGTGCAGATCAGCGTCGAGACGCCGCAAAAGCTCACCAAGCGCCAGAAAGAGCTGCTCGCCGAATTCGAGGAGGAATCATCGCACGACACCCATCCCGAGGAGACGGGCTTTTTCGCGCGGATGAAGGATTTGTTCGGCGGATAGAGCAAGCTCCCAAAAGCGCCTGCTCGACCAAATGTTCAGGGCAATTTGCCCGAGCGCTTTCGGGCGCGCTTCCCTGGCGCCGCGGCGGCGTCTTTCGGACAGTCCGGGCTGGCCCTTTAAGGGAGAGCCGACATGCCGCAATTTGCTTTCAACGACACCAATATTTCTTGGCGACGCCTCGACGGAATCGAGCATCTCGCCTTTTCCATCCTCGACATCGACGCGACGAACCGCATCGCGCATGTGCTGTTCAAATTCGACGCGCAGCGGCAAATCATCCTGCATCGTCATCGCAGCCTGAACAAGACTTTCGTCATTCAGGGCGAGCATCGGCTGTATGAACCCGACGGTCGCCTGAAGGAAGCAAGGCCCACCGGACGCTATACGGTGAGCCCGCCCTCGGACGATCCGCATCGCGAAGGCGGCGGGGATCGCGACGTGATCGTGCTATTCGCGATCTATGGCGACAATGATCCGGTGTATGAACTTCTCGACGACGCGCAGAATATTGTCGGCGCGCTGCGTTTCGATGATTTTGTCGCGCTGAGCGCGGAATAGGAGCGCGGGCCCGGGAGGATTTCATGTCCAATTATTACGGCCCGGCGCATCGCGCGCTTCAGGATGAATTCGACACGCGCCGCCTCGCTGATCTGATGGAAGGCGGCGTGATGCACGCCGAACTCGCGCCGCATGAAATCGAATTCATCCAATCGCGCGACATGTTTTTTCTCGCCACCGTCGATCCGTCGGGCCGGCCGACGGTTTCCTACAAGGGCGGCGCGACAGGCTTCGTGCACGTCACCGCGCCGAGCGCGCTGATCTTCCCCTGGTATGACGGCAATGGCACGTTTTATTCAGCCGGCAATCTCGTCGAGACGGCGAGAGTCGGACTGCTGTTCATCGACTTCTTGAGGCCGAACCGCTTGCGCGTGCAGGGCGCGGCGGCGATCTCGCGCGATCCGGCGCTTCTCGCCGCTTATCCCGGCGCGCAATTTCTTGTCGGCGTGGCGATCGAGAGCGTCTGGGTCAATTGCCCGCGCTATATCCACGGCTATCAGAAAATCGCTGACTCGAAATATTTGCCCGACTCGGCCGGCAATGCGCCGCTGCCGGGCTGGAAGCGGCTCGATGTCGCTCAGGAGGCGTTGACGCCAAAGGATCGCGCCGCCGTCGACGCGGCCGGCGGCGTCATCGATATGGACGTCTATGGCGAACTCGTCGCGAAGGGCGAAGGATAGGCTCGCGCTCAAGTTTTTCGGCAAACCCCCGCGGGGCGTATCCGCTGCCGCTGGCCTCCGGCCCAGGGCTCCGAAGCCGGGTTGATTTCGGCCCACTTTCAGCCGTCATGGCCGGGCTTGTCCCGGCCATGACGCCGTGAGATGGCGCCTCGTTAATCTGCAATCGGACTCTTGGCCTCCGGCGCGCCGCATTGTTTTCGTCGCGCGGCTCTCTTATCATCGGTCAAAACGGCCCTCGACTGCGGGGGCCGTTTGCGCGTTTTCATCGCGCCGATCGGGAGGTAGATCTTTGCTGCATAGATCGCAAAAAGCCGGCGGTCGCGCGAATCTCGTGGATAACGCGCGCTTCATACGTCAATGGATCGAAAACCCGCGCCTGATCGGGGCCGTCTCGCCGTCCGGACGCGCGCTGGCGAAGACGATGGCGGGCTTCGTCGAAACGCACAAAGACGGGCACATTGTCGAACTTGGTCCCGGCACCGGGCCCGTGACCCAGGCCCTGCTCGCCCGCGGCGTCGCGCCGGAGCGCCTGGTGCTCGTCGAATTTGAGACGCGGTTCTGCCATTTGCTCGCCGAGCGCTTTCCTGGCGTCAATGTCGTCCAGGGCGACGCCTATGGCCTCAAGGCGACGCTCAATGGAAAGGTTGCGGGAAAGATTGCGAGCGTGGTTTCGAGCCTGCCGCTCCTTTGCCGTCCCGAGCGCGACCGTGTCGAACTGCTGAACCAGGCGTTCGAGCTGATGGGCGACGACGGACTCTTCATCCAATTCACTTATGGCCTGACCAAATCGCCGATGCCGATGCACGCCCATGGCGTCAAAGGCGCCTATGTCGGCAAGGGGTCGCCGCCGATCGTGCTCAATATTCCGCCGGCGCGGGTCTGGCGCTATCGCAAGGCCGGCCATGCCGGAAAGCCCAGGGCGTGAAGGCGCGCGAGCGCCTCATCGTCGCGCTCGACGTAGAACGCGTTGCCGAGGCACGCGCGCTGGTTGCGGCGCTCGGCGACACGGTCTCCTTCTTCAAGGTCGGCATGGAGCTCGCCTACGCGCCGGGCGGCTTCGATTTCGCGCGCGAGTTGAAAGCCTCCGGCAAGCGCGTCTTCCTCGATCTGAAGCTCCATGACATCGGCGCCACCGTCGAGCGCGCCACCCGGCAGATCGCGAGACTTGGAGTCGATTTTCTCACCGTCCACGCCTTCCCTCAGACCATGGCGGCGGCGCGCCAGGGAGCGTCCGAGGGCGCGCTGAAGCTCCTCGCGGTGACGGTGATGACCTCCTATGACGACGCCGATCTCACGGAAGCGGGCTACGCCTGCGGCGTCGCGGACCTCGTGGCGCGACGCGCCCTTCAGGCGAAGGAGGCGCGGGTCGACGGGCTCATCCTGTCGCCGATGGAGCTTTCAGCCATTCGCCCCATCGTCGGCCCGGACATGCTGCTGGTGACGCCGGGGGTAAGGCCGGCGGGCGCCGATCTCGGCGACCAGAAGCGTGTGATGACCCCGGGAGAAGCGATCGCCGCCTCGGCGAACTATATTGTCGTCGGCCGGCCGATCACCCGGGCGGCTGATCCTGCAGTGGCCGCCGAAGCCGTCGCGCAGGAGATCGAAGCCGCCTGACCGGAGGTCGCGGCATGCCCTACGCTAGCAATTCCGACCTGCCTGAAAATCTCCAGCGCGTCCTGCCCGAACACGCGCAGGACATTTATCGCGAGGCCTTCAACCACGCCTTCGACGCCCATCGCCGCGATCCACGGCAGGAAGAAGCGGCACATCGCATCGCCTGGGCCGCGGTCAAGCGAAGCTATGTCAAGACCGCGGCGGGGTGGGTGAAGGGATAGGGCCGCAAGGGTGGAAGGCCGCTCTGGTCTAGCTGAGATGCGAATGTTAGAAGGCGATCTGCGTCGAATCCTCACCCTGATTCGCCATGCTCGCGACAATCATCTCCATCATTGGGCTGTTCGCCTGGCTCTATCTGATTGCGCTGCGCGGCGGCTTCTGGCGGCTCACCGAGCATGACCGGAACCTCGGCGGCCAGTACGCCGCCGTTCCGGCGACCTCTATCGTCGCCATCGTTCCGGCGCGAAACGAAGCCGACGTCATCGAAAAGAGCCTGGCGTCGCTTTTCGCTCAACAGTTCGACGGCCGCTTCGAGATTATTCTCGTCGACGACGAGAGCGACGACGGCACCGCCGAAGCCGCGCGCCGCTGCGCTACCGCGCAGGGCGCCGCCGGCCGCCTGACGATTCTCTCGTCGCGCGGACCAGAAACGGGCTGGACCGGAAAGCTCGCCGCCATGCAGCGCGGATTCGATCATGTGCGCAGCCTGCCGCTCGAGCCAGACTTCGTGCTGTTCTGCGACGCGGACATTGAATTTTCGCCGCATGTCCTGGCGCGTCTCGTTTCGGGCGCGAAGGCGCACGGCGCCGTTTTGACCTCGCTGATGGTCAAGCTTCGCTGCGAAAGCGTCGCCGAGCGCTGGCTCGTTCCGGCCTTCATTTTCTTTTTCCAGAAGCTCTATCCGTTCCGCCACGTGAACGATCCCGATCATACGGCGGCCGGCGCGGCGGGAGGGGTGATGCTGGTACGCCCCGAGGCGCTCGCCGCGGCGGGCGGCTTTCGCGCCATTCGCGGCGCGCTCATCGACGATTGCGCGCTGGGCGCCCTGATGAAGGCGCAAGGGCCGATCTGGCTGGGCCTGACCGAAGACGTCCACAGCCTGCGCGCCTATCCGCGCCTTGCCGACATTTCCCGGATGGTCGTGCGCTCGGCCTACGCCCAGCTCAGCTATTCGCCCTGGCGTCTCGCCGGGGCGCTGCTTGGCATGGCGGCCGCCTATCTCGCGCCGCCCTATCTGGCGTTTTTCGGCGAATCGCCGGCCCGCGAGACGGCGCTCGTCTCCTGGCTGCTGATGGCGCAGGCCTATATGCCGACCTTGCGGTTTTATGGCCTGTCGCGGCTGCGCGCCTTCGCTTTGCCAGGCGTCGCGGCGTGCTATACGTGGTTCACGGTTGAATCGGCCTGGCGGCATTTGAGGGGCCGCGGCGGCGAATGGAAGGGCCGCTATCAGGCGCCGCGCGCGCAAAAGGCGGCGGAGCGATTCGAAACGCCCGACGAGATCGAGGCGAACCGCGAAATCGAGGTTTGAGGGCGCGCGAGCGTCATGGCGGCAAAACGGCGGCATCATGGATATTGCGCGGACGAGTTCGGGGAAGACCCATCGCGACGAAAATTTTCCCGTCGCCTCCTTTCTGATTGCGCCGCGTCATCGCGCGCCGATCCTCGCCTTCTATGATTTCGTTCGCGCCGCCGACGACATCGCCGATCATCCCACGCTCGGCGCGCAGGAGAAGCTCGATCTCCTCGACGCGCTCGACGACGCGCTGATGGGAAAAGCTGAAGAAGATACGCAGGTGGCGCGCAGGCTTCGGGACGCCTGCCGCGAGCGCGGCCTCGACCCACAGCACGCGCGCGACCTGATCGCCGCCTTCAAGCGCGACGTGACGCAGCTGCGCTATCGCGACTGGGACGATCTCATCGACTACTGCCGCTATTCGGCGATGCCGGTCGGACGCTTCGTCTGCGACGTCCATGGCGAAGATCGCGGCCGGGTCTGGGCGGCGAATGACGCGCTCTGCGCCGCGCTGCAGGTCATCAATCATCTGCAGGATTGCGGCAAGGATTACCGCAGCCTCGACCGGGTCTATCTGCCGCAGGACTCGCTCGCGGCGCATGGCGCAGCGGTCGAAATGCTGGCGCAGGACAAGGCGCCGGCGACGCTGCTCGCGGCGATCCGCGAGCTTAACGACAAAACCGCGCGCCTTCTCGATCAGTCGCGTTGCTTCGCCGATCTGATCGATGACGCGCGCCTCGCCATGGAGGTGGGCGCCATCCAAACGCTCGCCGAACATCTCGTTGCGCGGATCGCCGTCGCCGATCCGCTCAGCGACAAGGTCCATGACGGCAAGCTCGGCTTCGCGCTTAGGGGCGCGATCGGCGCGATCGGCGCGCTGCTTCGCCGCATTTCCCGTCCCCGCGCGGCTTCGCCAGCCATCCCGGGAACGCGCCAATGACAATCGACGCGCTTGCCGATTCGGCGACGCTGCGCACGCGGGCGATCGCGACCAAAAGCTCCTTCTATCTGGCGATGCGCATTCTCGAACCGCCGCGCCGCGACGCCATGTTCGCGATTTACGCCTTCTGCCGCGCGGTCGACGACATCGCCGACGATGAGGGCGACCGCGCCCTAAGGCGGGCCGCGCTCGACCAATGGCGCGCCGATCTCGATGAACTCTACGCCGGCCGCATTCGCGCACGCGTGAGCTTTCTCTCCGAACCTGTCCGCCGCTTCCGGCTCGACCGCGCCGATTTTGAATCGGTGATCGAAGGGATGGCGATGGACGTCGACGAGGATATATGCGCGCCGGACTGGGAAAAGCTCGAACTCTATTGCGATCGGGTCGCGAGCGCGGTCGGACGACTGTCGGTGCGCGCTTTCGGATTGACGGATGAGGCGCCGGGCGGCGACTGCGACTTGCCGACCGGCCCGAAACTGCTCGCCTATCACCTTGGCCGCGCCTTGCAGCTCACCAATATCTTGCGCGACCTCGATGAGGACGCCGCGCGCGGACGTCTGTATCTGCCCCGCGAGGCGCTTGAATCCGCTGGCGTAACGAGCTTTGCGCCACATGCCGTCCTCTCGCATCCCTCGCTTGAAGAGGTTTGCGCGCCGGTCGTCGCGCGCGCGCGCGAACATTATGATCAGGCGAATCTGGTGATGGCGGGCCTGCCGAAACGCGCGGTAAAGGCGCCCTATCTGATGGCCGCCGGCTATCGCTCGGTGCTCGACAATCTCTCCGCCCGCGGCTTCTCGCCGCCGCGCGCGCCGGTGCGGGCGTCGCGCTTCAGACTAATCAGCGCCTACTTTCGACACGCCTTCACGTGAGCGAAACTATCCATGTCGTCGGCGCGGGCCTCGCCGGGCTCGCTTGCGCGCTGCGCCTCGCCGACGCCGGCCGCCGCGTCGCGCTCTATGAGGCCGCGCGGATGGCGGGCGGACGCTGCCGCTCCTATTTCGACCCTTCGCTCGGCCTGACGATCGACAATGGCAATCATCTGCTGCTCTCCGGCAATGGGGCTGCGCGCGATTACGCGCGGCGAATCGGCGCGAGCGACGCGCTCGTCGGCCCAGACGAATGCGTCTTCGATTTTTTAGACGCGCGCACGGGCGAGCGCTGGCGGCTGCGTCCCAACGCCTCGCGCCTTCCCTGGTGGATATTCGTCGCCAACCGCCGCGTCCCGGGCGCCGGACCGCTCGCCTATCTCGACGCCGGCCGGCTGCTCTTCGCCAGGGACGGCGCGACCATCGGCGAAACCATGCGTTGCAATGGCCCGCTGTGGGAAAGGCTTTGGCGCCCGGTTCTGCTCTCCGCTTTGAACACCGAGCCTGAAGAGGCGTCGGCCAAGCTCGCCGGCGCCGTGCTGCGCGAGACGCTCGCGGCGGGCGGCGACGCCTGTCGGCCAATGGTCGCGAAAGGCGGCCTCGGCGACGCTTTGATCGAGCCGGCGCTGCGCACGCTTCGCGCGAGAGGCGTCGAGCCGCGCTTCGGCGCGCGTCTGCGCGAAATCGCCTTCGACGCATCGCGCGTCGCCGCGCTGCATTTTGGCGATCGCGACGTGACGCTTGAACAAGGCGACGCGGTCGTTCTCGCGGCGCCGCCGTGGATTGCAGAGGAGCTTATTCCCGGCCTTGTCGCGCCGGACGAGTTTCGCGCGATCGTCAACGCACATTTCAAGATCCTGCCGCCGCCGGATCAGCCGTTGCTGCTCGGCATGATCGGCACGCTCACCGAATGGCTGTTTTCATTCGACGACCGCCTGTCGGTGACGATCAGCGGCGCCGACCGCCTGATCGACGATGCGCGCGAAGCGCTTGCGACAAACATCTGGACGGAAGTTGCGGCCGCGACGGGCCTGCCGTCCGAACCGCTTCCACCCTGGCAGATCGTGAAGGAAAAGCGCGCGACCTTCGCCGCGACGCCGGCGCAGGAAAAGCGCCGACCGGACGCCAAGACGGCGTGGGACAATCTGTGGCTTGCCGGCGACTGGACGAATACCGGCCTGCCCGCGACGATCGAAGGCTCGATACGCTCGGGCTATAAGGCGGCGGCTTTAGCTGGCGCGCTATAGAGGAACGCAGTCGTCATTGCGCGTCGCGTAAGCGATGAAGCAATCCAGCGGCGGCCCTGCGGCTCTGGATTGCTTCGCTTTGCTCGCAATGACGCGACCTCTCGGTGCGGCGCGGTCTTTGCCGCCCGCCCGCTCGTCAGAATTGCGCGACCTTCTTTTGGAGGTCCGCGATCAAAGCCGACGCTTTTTCGACGACAGCGGCAAGCTGCTTCTTCGCAGCGGGCAGACCGACAGTCGAGAGATAGGCCAGCGTCTTCTTCGACGCCTCTTCGGCGTGCTTGCGCGCGACGGGGAGATATTCGACAAAGCTCGCGGCGAGGCGCTCGATCTCGCGCTGCGCCTTTTCAGTCATCGGATGCGCCTTCAGCGCCTCGAACTTGCCCTTGAAGTCAATGCTCGCCAGATAGGCCAGCGTCGCCTTCGACCCCGCCTCGGCATAATATCGCGCGACCGGGAGAAATTCGACGAAGCTCACGGCGCCACGCTTCGCCGCGTCGAGAGCGGTCTGCGTCACCGCATTCGCCTTCAGCAGAGCGTAGACTCTCGCGTTCAGCGCGCGCAGCTCGCCTTCGAGACGAAAAATCTTGTATTCCTGCTGCCGCGATTCATTGACGGCGCGCGCATGCAGCGCGCCGACGCGCTCCATCTCCGTCGTAACACGCGCCAACTCCGTCTCGAGCGCGCCGACATGATCCTTGATGGCGTCGACCATCTCAAACGAAAACTTACCGGCCGCGAGATCGGCCAATGCCTGTTTGCCTTCGGGTTTCGTAACCATGCCTATCCCTCCAAGCTGCTCGAAGGACCATCGGCGGCGGATGGTTAAAACTTCGTTTCCACGGCGCGAAAATCGTTACCTTTTCCAATAATTGCACAAAGTGCTGTCAGGCATTTGACCCTCAAATTCCCATCCTTGCCGAGGCGATCGTCGAGCCACACGCGACTTGACGATATAGTCAATTCACTATAGCCAATGCGCCCGACGCGACTGTCAGACGCCTTTCCACAAGCCAAAAATGATGATCGAAGATTCGTCCGCCGCTCAAGCGGCGCCTGCCGACGACCATCTCCTGAAGGCGCAACTTGTCCGCAAGATCGACGCGCTCCTAAAGGAGCGCGGGTTGAAACAGGTGCAGGCCGCCGAGATTTTCGGCGTCAAACAGCCGGATATATCGAAACTGCTGCATGGCGACTTCCGGCAATTCTCTCTGGAGCGTCTGCTGCGCTTTCTCGTCGCGCTCGGACAGGATGTCGAAATCGTCGTGAAGCCGAGTTCTGAGTCGGCCAAACCCGCGACTCTCAGCGTCGCCTGATCGAAAACATTAAGGAATTTGCAATGAATGTCGCCGCGCGCATTGACGACGACTTCGCCGCCGTTTCGACCGACACGCTCGAGGCGAGCATCCAGAACGCCAAGGGCGCGCTTCTCTCGCTTCGCAAGACCGATGGACATTTCTGCTTCGAACTCGAGGCCGACACCACCATACCAGCCGAATATGTGCTGATGCGTCATTATCGCGCCGAGCCGGTCGACGCCGAACTCGAACGAAAGATCGGCGTCTATCTGCGCCGCTGCCAGGGCGACCATGGCGGCTGGCCGCTGTTTCAGGACGGGCGCTTCAATATCAGCGCCAGCGTCAAGGCCTATTTCGCGTTAAAGATGATCGGCGACGACATCGACGCGCCGCATATGGCGCGCGCCCGCGACTCGATCCTCGCCTACGGCGGCGCGGCGAAGAGCAATGTCTTTACTCGCTCGCTGCTCGCGCTTTACGGCGAAATCCCCTGGCGCGGCGTGCCAGTGATGCCGGTCGAAATCATGCTGCTGCCGAAGTGGTTTCCCTTCCACCTCGACAAAATTTCCTACTGGGGCCGCACCGTCCTCGTGCCGCTCCTGGTGCTGATGACGAAGAAGCCGCGGGCGAAAAACCCAAAGAACATTCACATTCCCGAACTTTTCGTGACGCCGCCCGATGAGGTGAAGGTCTGGCCGAAGGGTGAACACCAGACCTGGCCCTGGGCGCATATTTTCGGCGAGGTCGACAAACTGCTGCGGCTCATCGAGCCGCATATGCCCAAGACGACGCGCGAACGCTCGATCGAACTTGCCGAGACATGGACCAGCGAGCGGCTCAATAGCGTCGACGGACTCGGCGCCATCTTCCCGGCCATGGTCAACAGCCTGCTGATGTATGACGCGCTCGGCATCGCCGATGACGACAAGCGCAAGAAGCTGGCGCGCGAGTCGATCGAGCGGCTGCTCGTCGTGGGCGAGACTGAAGCCTATTGCCAACCGTGCGTCTCGCCGGTGTGGGACACATGTCTGACGGCGCATGCGCTGCTTGAAACCGGCGATGAAGACGCCCGCGAAGCCGCGAGCGCCGCCTGCGAATGGCTCGCGCCGTTGCAAGTGCTCGACGTGAAGGGCGACTGGGCGGCTCAGCGGCCTGACCTTCGCCCCGGCGGTTGGGCGTTCCAATACGCCAACGCCCATTATCCGGACGTCGACGACACGGCGGTCGTGGTGACGGCGATGGATCGGCTGACCGCGAATGACGCGTCCCGGCCTTATGAAGAGCGCATCGCCCGCGCCAAGGAATGGATCGTCGGCATGCAGTCGAAAAATGGCGGCTGGGGCGCCTTCGACGCCGACAACACCTACCACTATCTCAACCACATCCCCTTCGCCGATCATGGCGCGCTGCTCGATCCGCCAACGGCGGATGTTTCGGCGCGCTGCGTCTCGATGCTGGCGCAGCTCGGCGACACGGTCGAAACAAGCGACTGTCTCAAGCGCGGCGTCGATTATCTCATCAAGGAACAGGAGAAGGACGGCAGCTGGTTCGGCCGCTGGGGCGCGAATTACATCTATGGAACCTGGTCGACGCTATGCGCGCTCAATGCCGCCGGCCTGCCGCATGATCATGACGCCTATCGCCGCGCCGGCGCCTGGCTCGCCGCCATTCAAAACCGCGACGGCGGCTGGGGCGAGGATCTCTCAAGCTACAAGCTCGATTACAAGGGCTATGAACAGGCCCCTTCGACCCCGTCGCAAACCGCCTGGGCGCTGCTCGGACTGATGGCGGCGGGCGAGGTCGATCATCCGGCGGTCGCAAGAGGCATCGCCTATCTGCAGTCGACGCAGAATGAGGCCGGCCTGTGGAACGAGGCGCGATTCACCGCCACCGGCTTTCCGCGCGTCTTCTATCTGCGCTACCATGGCTATGCAAAATTTTTCCCGCTCTGGGCGCTGGCGCGCTATCGCAATTTAAGACGCGCCAACAGCAAGCTCGTCCAGGTCGGGCTTTAGCCCGAAGCATCGATGGCGCGCGATTTGAGTAGCAGAAGGACCGCCAAGCTCGACGCCCTCGCGCCGATACTTGTCATCGTCGGCATGAAACGCGAAGCGGACTGCATCGCTGGGGAAGGCGTCACGACGCTGTGCAGCGGCGCGGATGTGGCGCGCCTTGGGCGTCAGCTCGACGCGCTTGATGGAACGGACTTTTCAGCCGTCGTGAGCTTCGGTCTTGCCGGCGGCCTCGATCATGCGCTGCGACCCGGCCATGTCGTGGTGGCGGACGCCGTCGTTTCGGGAGAGGCGCGGCGCGACACGCATTCGCGTCTCTCGACGGCGCTGATCAAAGGCGCGGCCGCCGCTGGCTGCAAAGTCTCGCAAGGCGCCATCGTCGGCGTCGATGAGCCGGCGATGCACCCCAGCGCCAAGGCGGCGCTGCGCGAGAATGCGCAGGCGGTCGCCGTCGACATGGAGTCGCATCTTGCCGAAGAATTCGCGCGGCGGCGCAATGTCCCCTTCGTCGCGCTGCGCGCGATCAGCGATCCGGCGGCGCGCGCGTTGCCGCCGCTGGTCGCCAAAGCGCTGACGCCAGACGGCGACGTCAATGCGTTGGGAGTTGCGCGCGAACTCACCCGCGCGCCACATCAACTTGGGGGAATGATCCGCGCCGGCCTCGACTCGCGCGCCGCCTTCGTCTCGCTAGGCCGCTGTGGACCTTTGCTGGGCCCGCTGCTGCGCCTCATGCTCGCGGAGCTCTGAGAGCTTGGCGATATTCTCGTCGAAAACATATTCAGCCGGGCGCTGATTTTCGAGCGAAATGTCGGGCGCCATCGGACCCTCGGTGCGCACGCCGAACAGCGCGACGGCGGCCGCCCGCCAGGGGCGGCGGACCGAATCGGCGACGGCGGTGGCTTCAAAGCCGCAATGGACCATGCAGTCGGCGCATTTCTCGTAATTGCCGACGCCGTAGGAGTCCCAATTGGTCTCCTCCATCAGCTGCTTGAAGGTCGGCACATAGCCCTCGCCAAGCAGATAGCAGGGACGTTGCCAGCCAAACACCGTGCGCAGCGGCATGCCCCAGGGCGTGCAGCGGTAGCTGACATTGCCGGCGAGGAAATTCATGAACAGCGACGATTGGGTGAAGTCCCATGCCTTGCCGCCGCGTCCGCGACTTAAGATGGCGCGGAACAATTCCTTGGTGCGGATGCGGTTGAGGAAATGCGTCTGGTCGGGCGCGCGCTCATAGGCGTAGCCCGGCGAAAGCGTCATGCCGTCGACGCCGAGCGCCATGGTCTCGTCCAGAAACTTGGCGACGCGCTCCGGGTCTGCGTCGGAGAAGAAGGTGCTGTTCGTGGTGACGCGGAAGCCCTTCGACTTGGCGAGCTTGATCGCCTCGACCGCGCGATCATAGACGCCGTCCTGGCAGACGGCGTGGTCATGCATCTCCCTGTCGCCGTCGAGATGAATCGACCAGGTGAAATAGGGGCTCGGCTTGAAGAGATCGATCTTCTTTGAGAGCAGCAGCGCATTGGTGCAGACGATCGCGAACTTCTTGCGCGCGATGACGCCTTCGACGATCTCCGGCAGGTCCTTGTGCAGGAGCGGCTCGCCGCCGGCGAGCACCACGACCGGCGCGCCGCATTCGTCGACCGAGCGCAGCGCGTCCTCGACCGAAAGCCGCTTGTTGAGGATGTGGTCGGGATAGTCGATCTTGCCGCAGCCGGCGCAGGCGAGATTGCAGCGAAACAGCGGCTCCATCATGAGCACGAGCGGATAGCGCTTGACGCCCATAAGCTGCTGCTTGACGAGATATGCGCCGATTTTCGCTATGTAGCGGAACGGAATGGCCACGTCTGACCCCTTGGAATTCTGACGGGTTCAAGGCCCGACAGCGCGAGTCGCGGCCGAACGGCCTAGCCGCAGACGGTTAAACTCGGGCTCTAGCACGAATCCTGGAGCAAGGGAAAGCGTGGCGCTGGGGCTGGGCCGTGGGCGATGTTCTAATAGAAACCCGGCATCGCCCCCGGCGCAGCACAACAGTTTTGTTGATTTGAAGATACACAACAGATATGTTGCGCGTATGAACAGCCGGCAGGCTAAGCGCTATCTCGCCAAGAAGGGCGCGACTTTTTCTCCCGGCAAAGGCGGGCATCTCCTCGTTACCCTCAACGGCAAGCGCTCGGTCTTGCCGCAGCATGGCGGATCGAAGGAGATTCCGAAGGGGCTCTGGCTTTCGATCCTCAAACAGCTCGGCATAGAGGACAAATGATCATGCGTTACGCCGTCACGCTCACCAAGGACGGAGACGCAATTTCCGCCCGCGTCCCAGATATTCCGGAAGCACTGACCTTCGGCGAGGATCGCGACGACGCGCTGGCGCGCGCGGCCGACGCGATCGAAACCGCGATCATGGGCTATATGGCGGCGCGCGAAGACATTCCTGCGCCGAAGGCGAAGGGCCGAACCCATGTCGCGCTGCCCGCCCTCTCGACGGCGAAGATCGAACTCTATGCGGCGATGCGAGCGGCCAGCCTCGGCAAGGCGGCGCTCGCCCGGCGGCTCGGCGTCGCCCTGCCACAAGTGGACCGGTTGCTCGATCTTCGCCACGCCTCGCGGCTCGACGCGATCGAACGCGCCTTCGCGGCGTTGGGCAAGACCATCAGCATCGAGGTCAACGACGCCGCCTAAGGCCGCGTGAAGCGCTTTCGCGGCGGCGTAATGAAGGCCGCGCCCTTGCGCCGGAGCGCAAATCCGTCTCAATTCGCCTGCAGATTCGGCAACGGACAGTTCTTAAAAAGGAGCGGACATGCGCAGCCGGCCGGTTCCAGCTTCTAGAACGACCGCACGATGACGTCCGCCCCGCAGCAGGCGCGCACGCCCGTTTCGCCGGCGCCGCGACGCGGCTTCGGATTTTTCGACGGGCTCGCGTCGCCGCTCGTGCGCCTGTGGCGGGGCGATCTCAATCTCGGCCGAGTCGGCATGGCCGCCGCTTTGCCGGTCCTCGCCTGGGTCTTCTACACGACCTCGTCGGGCATGATCGACATCATGCAAAAGGAGCCCGGCGATTTGATCGGCATCGCTGGCACGCTGATCGCGACGACCGCCGTCCTCACCATGCTCGCGGCGACGTCCTGGTCTCTCGGCGTCGATCTCGCCGCGCTCATTGCGCGCCGGCGGATGGCGCGCGAACGGGTGATCATCAAGACCGCCGTGACGGCGGTGGTCTTCGTCTTCGTCTTCTCGATCTCGGCGTTTTTCTCGTTCACCTTTTACTACAACAATATTTTCAAGCTCTCTTCGCGCAAGATTGTCGCCGAGCTGCAGCCGATGGAGCTTGCGACGGAAATGATCCTGCCGGCGACAAAGGAAATCGCCGCCGCCTATGACGCCGCCTCGTCGCATATCGCTCAGACCCCAAGCTACAAGACTTATCTCACGTCGATCGATGGTCTCATCGACACCGCGCGTCAGGCGGGGCCGGCGCTGCGCGACGCCATTCGCAAGCGGCAGGAGGCGCAGCAGGCGGTGATCGCGCAGGCCGCGAGCCAGGCTGCGGCGGAATTGGAAAACGCCCAGGCGGCGATGCGTCAGCTCGAGGAAGCGCGGCGCGAGATCGCCGCGCTTGAGCGCAGCATCACCGAACTCGACGCCGTCGTGAAAGCAAAACAGGATGAGATGGCGTCCGCGGCCGCGACTGTGCGCCAGGAAGAACAGCTCGCCGTCGACGCCGAACACGGGCTCGACGGAATGGGCGCGTCCTGCGGACCGAACTGCCGCGGTCATCGGGAAAAAGCGGCCGAAGCCATGAAACGCGTCACCGCGCTGAAGCAGACGCTCGCCGGCCCGACGAATGAACGCGCCAGCGCCGTAAAGCGGCGCGACGCTCTCGCCGCTCAGACGATCACGCTGAAGCAGAAAGCCGAGGCCGCGAGCGCCGCATCGGCGCGGCCGACGCCAAAGAGCGAAGCTGTGCTTGACCTCGACGCGACCGTGCGCGCGCTCGCCGCGCTGCGCGATCAGCTGCGCATGGATCCGAGATGGCGCACGGTGCGCGAAGCGAAGCCGCTGTGCGAACCGATATTTGCGGCAGCGCTACAATCCAACGCCCTGCCGGCGGACGTTCCACGCGACTTTTCCTGCGAGCCGCAGGGCGAAGCCCGCGATCTGCTCTCGGCGCGCGACGAAACGATCGCCGCACGCGCCGCTTTCGACCAAAAATGCGGGCTCGAAACCGGGTTGCGGGACGAGCTTTCGGCGATCGTCGCCAAAATCCGCGCCGCGCCGGCGTCGGATCGGGCCGCCGCGGCCAATGGCTTCAATGAAGCGAAAACGCTCATCGACGCCTGCGTCGTCTCCGGCAAGGCGGCCGGCCTCTCGGAGGACGAAGTGCGCGAGCTTTTGAAGAAAAGCGACGCCTATCTGCGCACGCATAGTTCCGAACGCAATAAATTCGAACTGGCGCGCGAAGCCTTCTGGAGCTTTACCCCCGATTCGACCATGGCGATCTGCGTCGCCATGGCGCAGGACGCGTTTCTGTTCATCATGAAATTCCTGTCGGAGATTTTTAAACGCGGCTATGAGGCGCGCGAGCGGCGTCAGTTCGCCGCGCCGATCGATCTTTCCGACGACGAGGACCAGCCGACCGATGTGCGCGCGATGAAAGCGATCCTGCGCGCCGCCCATCCGGTGCATGGCGACATGAGCGAAATCGCGCCCGAGACGGAAGCGATTTCGATGCTGCCGCCCAATGTGCACGACAATGTCGTCGCGATCCTCAATCGGCTCGTGCGCGACGAGATCGCGCATGTCGACCGTAAGGGCGCCTATCTCGTCGACAATGTCACGATCGCGCAGATCGAAGCGCGACTCTTCTCGGCGCAGAAGCCGCGCGCCGCCCGCGCTCTGCATTACGCCGCCGACGGCGCGGCCAATGGTCCGCGCGCCTATTATGCGGACGCCGGCGCCGCGCATCTTCCCCGCCGGCGCTGCAGCGCGCTCGAGCGCTATCTCAACGCCGAACCGGCGCCGATGGACAGGCGCCCCTCAGCCTAGAGCGCGGCTCGCAAAAAAGTGGATACCGGTTTTTTGCTTAGAGCGCGCTCTAAGCTTTTCAAATCGATCACGCCGTCCGCGATCTGGCGTCAGGCGGCGACTGAGGTCCGAGCGGCCGCGCGGAGCGAAGGCAAATATCGCAGACAAAGCCCCAGCGACCCCTGACGCAAGCCGGACACGACGCTTATCTCGCGCCAGCGCGGATAACTCGCGGGCAGAAATTGCAGCGCCAGACCGACGGCCCTCAGAAACGCCGCCTCGCTCGCGAAATGGTCGGCGCCGAAGGTCAGCGTCGCGTCTTCGCCGGTTTCAGCGCCGCGCGCCAGAAATTCGAGCACAGGCGCCGCCCAATACGTCTTTTCCAGCGCGTCCTCGAGCGCGCTCCACACGTCCTGCGGGTCAAGTCGGCGTACGACGTAACGCGCCGGCTCCGCGCTGAAGCGGACCTGCTCGTCCTCGCTCGCGAGGTCCGGCAGCGCCTCGAGTTCGGACCCCGCCATGGCCAGCAACGCCGCCGGATGTCGGCGCCAGTCGGCCGCGGCGACGCTCCATATGGCGCTCTGCTGATACAGCCGCCCATGTCCGCCCTCGCCGTCCTCTGGACGAAACCGGGCGCGCAGAAAGATCGCGCGGCGCGAATTCGGCTCCGGCGAAACGCGCGCGACAAAGGCGCCGCGCTGGCTCAGACCGGGATCGACGAGGTCGGGTTCGAAGCGGCGAAGCGCCATGAGCCGCGGCGGCGAAAGCAGCCGGTCGTCGGACGAAAGCAGATTGCGGCTGCGCAACGTCACGCCATAGCCTGCCGCCGCCGGAACGCTTAACGACGCGCCAGAGGCCAGCTTGCCATAATGCAGTCGCTCTAAAGAAATTTCGGCCGTCTGATCGCCAATGGGCGCCTGGCGCATTGCCTATCCTTTCTCGGGGAAAGTCGGCGATCACCCTATGCGCAGAGCCTTAAGCAAAAATTGACGGAATTCGATTCACGCAATCTCCTCTTGACGCGCATCGAGCTGCGCGTAGGAGAAGGTGAAGGCGCTGTCGTGTCCAAGCGCCGCATAGAGAAAGGGCTCGGCGGTGAGAAACGGCCGCCAATATTCATTATAGGCGCGGGCGCCTTCGAGGCCGTCGCGTCGAAACCGGCGCTCGCCGGGCTGATGCGGATCAATGTTGGGGTTTTGAAAGCGCTTCACGAAGCCATAGGCCGAGCACACCGTAAAGCGCACCGATACGCCGCCGCTGTTCGGCGCCTCCAGGGCGCGCAGCCGATCGAGCCACTGCACGCCGCGCAGCGATTTGCGCAACACATGCAGCGCCACCGCGGGGTCGCATGCGTAGGTGAATGCGCTCGGCCCGAGCCGCGCGAACAGTCGCTCATATTGCGAGAAGACGACGACGAGTCGCTTCAATTTCTTTTCCGGCGCGAGCGCCAGCCGATCGATCAGCCGCGAGAGATTGCCGGACCAGGCGGAGTCTTCGAGCCGCACCAGAGGCAAGACGATGACGATCGCCTCCGAGTCGAGCATCTGCTTGGCGAGCTTCGCCTTGACGTCGTTCAGGATCGCCACTTCGGCGCCGTCCGGCGGCACCGCGATCTCGCCCGCCGAATCGATGATTTCCAGCAGCCAGGGTCCGCGCGGCACGACCTCCGGCGGCGCCTCGCCATTCACTGTCAGGCGGAATCGATATTCATAAGTGTCGAGCGTGTCGGTGGCGACGCCGCCCTCGGTGAATTCCCGTCGCAGCCGCTCATAGTCGCCCTGTTCGACCGTGAGCAGATCGGCCTTCTTCGGCTCGGCGCTTTCGGCATAGAATTCCGTCTCTGTGACGGGCTGCAGCGCCGGACGCAGGCGCGGCGGATAGCCGAAGGCGCTCTGCGCGACGCAATCGACGAGCGAGGCGAGCAGCGACGACTTGCCACCCTTCTTGGGGCCGATGAGACAGATCGACAGTCTTTCGGTCATTCGCGCCTTCAGCTCATGGGGTCTGCCGCTGGCGCGACAATATAGATCGAGCCGGCCAGGCGAAAGGTGACGGGCGCGCCGGCCCCGTGCTAAGCGCCCTCATGCTCGAAGGCCTCCCGCCCAACAACGCCGGCCATATGCTGCGCCTCGATTGCGACGAAAAACGCGCCCGCGCCGTCGCCGACCTCATCGTCGAGACTTTCGATCCGACCGAAACCGCCGCCGCCGCCTTCGAACTCGACGGCGGACCTTTATGGTCCGTCGAGGTTTATTTCGCCGACGCGCCCGACGAAGCGCTGATTCTCGCGCTGATCGAATCAGCCGCCGGCGCGGAAATCGCGCGAGCCGCGCGCTTTTCGACCATCGCCGAGCAGGACTGGGTCGAGAACGCCCTTGCCGGCCTCGCGCCGGTGCGCGCCGGTCGGGTGCTGGTGCATGGCGCGCATGACCGGGCGCGGCGGCGCGCGAATGACATTGGCGTCGAAATCGAGGCGGCGCTCGCCTTCGGCACCGGCCATCACGGCACGACGCTCGGCTGCTTGAAGGCGCTCGACAGGATCGCCAAGCGCCGGCGCCCGGCGCGCATTCTCGATGTTGGAACCGGCACGGGAGTCCTCGCGATCGCCAGCGCGCTGATCTTCCATCAGCGCGTCGCCTGCGGCGACATCGATCCCATCGCGGTCGCGACCGCGCGCGCCAACGCCAGCGCCAATGGCGCGGGCCCCTATGTGCGCCCCCTCGTCGCCACGGGGCTGCGCCACCCGGCGCTGCAAGGCCGGTATGATCTGATCTTCGCCAATATTCTGGCGAAGCCTCTGCGGCTGCTTGCGCCGCAGATCGCCGGCGCCGCCGCGCCTGGCGCCGAGCTTGTGCTCTCGGGACTGCTGGCGCGCGACGTGCCCGGCGTGCTCGACGCCTATCGCGCCCAGGGATTTTTTCTCGCCGAACGGGGCGACATCGACGGCTGGGCGACGCTGGTTCTGAAGCGCGGCGGGCGCGGTTAGCGCCCCCTCCCCAACCCTCCCCCCGCTTCGCGGGAGAGGGACAGAGGGGGAAAGTCGATGCGCGAAGCATTGCCCATGGCGCGCGACGTGCATAGGTTGGGCGCATGTTCGAAGCGAAATTCCAGACCTTCGTCGACGACGCCTCGCGCAGCGACGGCGCTGCGCGTCTCAAGGCGCTGCGCGCCGAACTGAAGCGGCAGGGGCTCGACGGCTTTCTCGTTCCGCGCGCCGACGCGCATCAGAACGAATATGTGCCCAAATGCGCCGAGCGGCTCGCCTGGCTCACGGGTTTTACGGGCTCCGCTGGCTTCGCCGTCGTGCTGGGGAAGCAGGCGGCGATTTTCGTCGACGGCCGCTATGTGATCCAGGTGCGCGGCGAGATCGACGGAAAGCTCTTCAAGCCGCTCGACATCGCTGAGACGTCGCCGGTGAAATGGCTCAGCGATCATGCGCATTCCGGCGCGCGCATCGGCTACGACCCCTGGGTGCACACCAACGCGCAGATCGAGCGCTTTTCAAAAGCGCTCGCTGAAAAGAAGATCGAACTCGTCCCGCTTGATCTAAATCCGATCGACGCGCTGTGGACCGACCGACCGGCCGAGCCGCAAGGCGCGGTGACGATCCATCCTGCACGCTACGCCGGCGAGAGCGCCAATTCGAAAATCAAGAAGCTGCGCACGGCGCTGAAAGACGCCGACGCCGCGCTGATGTCCGATCCGCATGCGATCTGCTGGGCCTTCAACATTCGCGGCGCCGATGTCGCGCATACGCCGATCGCATTATGCTTTGCCTTGCTGCCGAAGGAAGGCGCGCCGACGCTTTATATCGACGACGCCAAGCTCGCGCCGAAGACCCGCGCTGCGCTCGAAAAATTCCTGACGCTGAAAGCGCCCGAAGCGCTCATCGACGATCTCGTTGACGCCGGCAAGCGCAGCGCAACGATTCTCTTCGATTCGGCGACGGCGCCGGCGAAGCTCGTCGAAACCCTGCGCGCGGCGGGCGGCAAGCCGCGCGTCAATGACGATCCGGCGGCGCTGCCCAAGGCGATCAAGAATGAGGCGGAACTCGCTGGCGCCCGCGCTGCGCATATTCGCGACGGGGCGGCGCTGACGCGCTTTCTCGCCTGGTTTTCGGAAGCTGCGCCGAAGGGCGGGCTGACCGAAATTTCCGCGGCGGAAGCGCTCGAAACCTTCCGTCGCGAAAACGGCGATCTGCGCGACATTTCCTTTCCGACCATCTCGGCCTTCGGCGAACATGCGGCGATCCCGCATTATCGCGTGACCGAGAGGAGCAATCTCAAGATCGGCCGCGGCGTCTATCTCGTCGATTCCGGCGCGCAATATTTCGACGGCACCACCGACGTGACGCGCACAATGGTCGTCGGCCCGGCGTCGAAACAATTGCGCGAACATTTCACCCGCGTGCTGAAAGGCCATATCGCCATCGCCCGCGCGGTGTTCCCGAAGGGCGTCTCAGGCGCGCAGCTTGACGCCTTCGCGCGCCGCGCTCTGTGGGAGGCGGGACTGGATTTCGATCACGGCACGGGGCACGGCGTCGGCTCTTATCTTTCCGTGCATGAGGGGCCGCAGCGCATTTCAAAGCTCGGCGCGACGTCCTTGCAGCCGGGCATGATTCTCTCGAACGAGCCCGGCTATTATCGCGCCGGCGAATATGGCATCCGGCTCGAAAATCTCGTGATCGTCGAGAAGCGCGAGATCAAGGGCGCCGAGCGCGAAATGTACGGCTTCGAGACCATCACGCTGGCGCCATTCGATTTGAATTGCGTTGAGTCGAAATTTCTGTCGCCGGAAGAGATCGACTGGCTCAACGCCTATCACGCGAAAGTGCGCAGAACGCTGTCGCCGCTCGTCGACGCCAGGACGCGCAAATGGCTGCGCGAGGCGACGAAAGCATTATGACATTATGGAAGAAGCCAGCTCCGACCTGTTGATTCTAAATAACGACGATCGCTCAGAGAAGAACTCATGAGCATGGACGCCGAACCGACTCAGGACGACCCCATCGCGGCATTAGCCGGCGAGGCTTTCGCCAAGGCCGTCACTACGCTGGCGCGCCGACATATGCTAACGCCGTTCGGCGTGGCGCGATCCGACGCCGGCGTCGACCGCCCGCAGCAATTCGTCGTCAGCGAGGCCGGCAAGATCGACATCGCCGAAAGCGTCGAGGCGGCGTTGCAATGGCTCGAGGACGAAGCGTCGAACGCCGACATCTGCATGATCGTGCTCGACGGCTATTTCGGCAGCGACGACGGCCGCATCGACGCGGTGGTCGGCCGCGCGCTGTCGTTGAAGCGGCAATTGATGGTTGAAATCGCGCTGCCTTATGAAAGCGCCGAAGACGACGAAGGTTTCGAGTTCTCGGACCCGCAATATCGCTTTTCCGGCGTCGCCGAAGACGGCGCCGAGATCGAAATGGTCAACGTCGACGCCGAGGCCTTTGACACGGTCTTTCGCAACGCCTTCGCCAAATACGCGCCCGCAGCATAGATCGCTGCTCGGCCGCAGGTGTCTCATCCGTGTCGATGCGATTTTCGATCGATCTGCGTCGAGCCGAAATTGTTGGCGCTCGTCATTGCCCGCGCGCGCAACAGGTCTGGGTCGCCTGTCGACGCCAAGACGCGCAAATGACTGGGAGAGGGGGCGCGGATATTGACCCGGCGCGGATTCTAGAGGAGCACGGAGCCACAAGAAGTCTATCATGGCCGCACTTCAGGCCCGGACATTATTTGTTCACACATAGCATCAAATATCTTATCTAGCTCTCGCTCATATTTGGCGCGCAATTCGAGAACCGCTCCGAGCGGCGACCACACAAGCGTGTGCGCAAGAGTCTCAACACTGTCCCAACTCGTCGAACGAAAATGATTTAATTGCGAGTCTTCGAGTAGCTCCGCAAACCTGTCATTCCTTTGAGCGACGCAAAGACCCGCTGGACGACATTGGCTTAGCGAGCCAATGAACCCGTGCATGCTCTGTCCGATATTGAATGTCGCGCCGCCCAAGATAGCGAGCTTGTCGATATCCAGCGTCCAATCATCGATGAGGCTGAATTCACCTTCGCCTACGTCATAGGCCGCCTTTAACGGAACGACGTCTCGCCAACAACGGGTTAGCGGCAGAAGAACGACGCGCAGCGAATAAATTCGCGAAATCGCTCGTAGAGCCGCCACTGACTGGCCTAAGTCAGAAAATCCCAGCGTTTGGACGGTAAAGTAGGGATGTCCATCGACATTCGACAGCGTGCTTCGGCGTTCTAACAGCCGCGGGAACAACCATCCGAGATCCGGCGTCTGCCGGACCTCGACCGATGCTCCACAGCTGCTCCGTATATTGGCGGCAGACCTCGATCCTCTCGCTCCGACGAAATTGAGATTCTTCGCTGCGGACCCTATGTCTTGCCGAACTTGATCGTCTGGATCTGGCGCGCCCAACGCCAGCCAAGCCTTGTAGCGCACCGGAGCGCTCGTCCAAGCGTAAACGAGGTCAGTTGGTCGATCGATGCTATCGAGTCCATACCTGCGATAGATATGCAGCAACATCGAGTCGAATCGGTGAACGATCTCGCCTCCACCCAAGATAAGAGCGTCAAATAATTCAAGTTGGACACGATCCAATCGGCGGGAAAACATTCCCGCCCACGTGTCGCCGGTTGGGGTTATGAATTCGATGGTCGCAGCTGGCAGCCGCGCCCTGATTTCTTTTTCGATCACCAAAGGAAATAGAACGTCGCCGAAGTTTCGCACATCGGCGTAATTGAGGATCGCAATTCTCATAATCATCCCAGTCGTGGATAGGCGCCAACCACTATCGCAGCCAGTTGTGGATGGCGACCAGCGTTAAAGCGGATTGCCTAGCCAGGGTTACCTCGCCGCACTCGTGCTGACGGATGCGTCACGCAAACATCACATAAACGTCACGCAACCTCTATCCCACCGTCACCAAAACGCAGCCTCCGCGTCGCGAAACCGCAGCCTCGCGGGCGTAGCCTTGCATCATGGCGTTCACATCGGACCAGCTGGCCAAGCTGACGCGAGACGCGTCATCGGAGCCGCAAACACTCGCCGCCGCCACATGGGGTCAGCGCCTTTTCGAACTTGACCTCGCGGCGGTTCATCTCTTCTCGCGAACGGCGCGTTCGGCGCTCGGCAAATTCCTCGCGGTCGCGATCAGCAAGCTCGGCAACGGCTGGATTTATCTCATCCTCGCGCCGATTGTGCTCATCGGCCTCGGCTGGCAAGGGACCCATGTCGCGGCGCTCGCGGGTCTGAACGCGGCGCTCTTGCATATGCTCTATCCGCTCATCAAGCGGCGGTTCGGACGCAAGCGCCCCTTCCAGACCGATCCGCGGCTTCCCTCGCTGCTGCGCGCCCTCGACGATCACTCCTTTCCGAGCGGCCATGCGATGACGCTGACCGGCGTGCTCGCGCCGATCGTCATCGCCTGGCCGTCGGCGACTCTGTCGGCGGGAGTCCTTCTCTTGTCGATGGCCTGGTCGCGAATCGCCACGGGGCATCACTATCCAAGCGACGTCGCCGCCGGCGTCGCGCTCGGCGCGGCGCTGTCCTATCCTCTCGCCAGCGGCGTGCTCGCCTATTGGTGAGGCTTATGCCGCCCGCGGCAGGTTGATCGCAGGCGCGGCGGCGGGGATGACCCGCCCGCTCGCGCCTTCAAGCGCCCCCGCGACGAGTTCCAATCCCAGAAACCGCGCGCGCTCGACCGGGCCCGGCATCGTCAGCCGCTCAGTGAAGCGCCGCTCGAATCCAAAGCGCGCATAATAAGGCGCATCGCCGACAAGCAGCACGGCGCGATGGCCGAGCGCCCGGGCGCGGTCGAGCGACTCCTCGATCAGGGCCCGGCCGATTCCGAGCGAGCGCGAAGACGCCGCGACGGCGAGCGGACCAAGCAGCAGCGCGTCGCGCCCGCCCGCGAGAATCGGCCACAGCCGCAGCGTGCCGATCAGCGCGCCCTCTTCATCCGTCGCGACAAGCGCGAGCCCCGGCGCCGGCGCCGATCCGTCGCGCAGCCGCTGACAGGTTTTGAGAAACCGCGCGGGACCGAAGGCCGAATCGAGCAGGGCTTCGCGCGCCGCGACATCAGCGGGCGTTTCTTCGGCGAGCGTAAATGGACCGCGCGCCTCCAGGCGCGCATAGGACATGGCGGAGCAAGCGCGCCTGGAGGCGCGCGGTCCAGCGTCAAAGTCGTGATGAGCAAGAAAGGCCATCTTTTCCTCCCTTTGAGAAGGACAAGCGACCCTCGCGCCTGGCGCATGACGCGCCCGCCGAACGGGACTGGATTGATTGGGAAAACAAATTCCCGTTTATCGCCGTCATGCCCGCGCTTGTCGCGGGCATCCACGCCACGACGATGCGGCTTGCTCAGTGGAAGCGGAGACTTCCCTCTTCCTGAGCCGATTTCCGCAATGTCTCGGCGTGGATGGCCGGGACAAGCCCGGCCATGACGCAAGTGCTGCGCGACGCGCAGACCCGCTCAGATCACGTGAGTCTCGAGCGGCGGGAAACCGTTGAAACCCACCGCCGAATAGGTGGTCGTATAGGCTCCGGTTCCTTCGATCAGCACCTTGGCGCCGATTTCGAGCGAGATCGGCAGCTGATATGGCTGCTTCTCGTACAGCACGTCGACGCTGTCGCAGCTCGGGCCGGCGATGACGCAAGGACTCGTCGGCGCGCCGTCTGCGGGCGTGCGAATCGGATAGCGGATCATCTCGTCGGTGGTCTCAGCGAGGCCGTTGAACTTGCCGATGTCGAGATAGACCCAGCGGATTTCGCTGTCCTGCGCCGACTTCTTCGAGATCAGCACGACTTCCGCTTCGATCAGCCCGGCGTTGCCGACCATGCCGCGGCCCGGCTCGATGATCGTTTCGGGAATGCGGTTGCCGAAATGCTTCGACAGCGCGCGAAAGATCGCATGGCCGTATTGCTTCACCGCCGGCACGTTCTTCAAATATTTCGTCGGGAAGCCGCCGCCGAGATTGACCATCTGCAGATTGATTCCGCGCTCCGCGAGGTCGCGGAAAATCTCGGCCGCCGACGCCAGCGCGCCATCCCACATGCGCGGATTGGTCTGCTGCGAGCCGACATGGAACGACACGCCATAGGCGTTGAGGCCCAGACGATGCGCATGTTCCAGAACGCCCGTCGCCATTTCGGGGACGCAGCCGAATTTGCGCGACAGCGGCCATTCGGCGCCGGAACCGTCGCAGAGAATGCGGCAGAACACCTTCGAACCCGGCGCGGCGCGCGCGATCTTCTCAACTTCCGCCTCGCAATCGACGGCGAAGAGGCGAACGCCCATCGCATAGGCGCGCGCGACGTCGCGCTCCTTCTTGATCGTGTTGCCGAAGCTGATTCGATCAGGCGTGGCGCCGGCGGCGAGCGTCTGCTCGATCTCGACCACCGAAGCCGTGTCGAAGCAGGAGCCGAGCGAGGCCAGCAGCGAGAGCACTTCCGGCGCCGGATTGGCCTTCACCGCATAGAAGACGCGGGTATCCGGCAGCGCCTTGGCGAATCCAAGATAGTTGTCGCGCACCACGTCGAGGTCGACGACGAGGCAAGGCCCGTTGTCGCGGCCGTTGCGTCGGCGGTCGGCGAGGAATTCGAGAATGCGGTCGGTCATTTGTGGCCCCCTTGCGCGGCGCGCCGCGCGCGATCGTTTGAGCGTCAACGGACGCGCCGCTCCGTTCGCCCGCGCGCGATGGAGACGCGACGAGCGTTGGTTTCGGCGGTCCAAGGCCGCGCGAGCGCGAACGCTCAAACGGCCGGTTGATGCGCCGTTGACTGACCGATGCGCAATGATGCGCGCATGAGCGCGCACGCTCCCGCGTGGACAGCCATCGATTGGAAGGGGAGAATCCCGATCCGCACGCCCGGCAAGAAAGACAAGCCTCTTCGGTACGCCGACCTTTGGAGGGTCGACAGAGACGAAAAAGCCCGGTCCGTCGTTGCTTTAAGTCGCGATCCCCCGCAGAGACGGAGTTCGCCGGTTCGCCTCCGGCTGCCGGTTCTATGCTGGCGGTTGACCGGCCTCTTGTCCGGATCCCCGCCCACCGACACACGACCACAGGCACGTGCGATTTGGGCAAGGACTTAGATACGCGCTTTTGCAGCGGTTACAAGCGGTTTTTGCGGCGCGCGATTATTTTTTCGGTCTGGCGTGCAAAGCTGTCACGTCGCGACTCCTCAGGGCGCCCGCTTCTTGCGCATCCGAATCGATAGAGCTAGAGCAGCAGGCAGACAGTCACCATAGGGATCCGAAAACCCTGGCTCGGATGCGGGAATGAGGCAATTAACGCGGCGCCAATTCGCGGGGGCGCTCTCTGCAGTCGGCGCGCACTTTGCCTTCAAAGGCTCGGCGCAGGCCGCCAATGTCGCGCCCTCTCCGCGGTTCGGCTTCGAGAACGTGGTGCAGCGGGCGCGTGATCTTGCGCTTGCGCCCTTCGACAACGCCATTCCGTCGCGCCTGCCGGACCCGTTCGACGCGCTGGACTTCGACGCCTGGCGAGAGATTCGCTTCCGGCGCGATCATGATGTCTTCGCCGGCGCCGACGACGGCTTTAGGCTGCAAACCTTCCATCTCGGCTTTCTTTATCGTCGCCCGGTGACGGTGAACACGATTCGCGACGGCATCGCGACGCCCATTCCCTATTCGCCGGCGCTTTTCGACTACGGCCGCCTCAAGGTCGAAAAAGCGCCTCCCGTGAACACCGGCTTCGCCGGCTTCCGCTTGCATTTTCCGGTCAACGACCCGCATGTCCACGATGAGGTGATTTCATTCCTCGGCGCGAGCTATTTTCGCTTTCTCGGCCGCGACCAGAATTATGGTTTGTCCGCCCGGGCGCTTTGCGTCGACGCCGGCACCGATCACGAGAGCTTTCCATTCTTTAGGGAATTTTGGATCGAAACGCCGGAGAAAGGCAGCAATCACGCCACGCTTTACGCCTTGCTCGACGGCGACTCCGCCACGGGCGCGTTCAAATTCGATCTTTTTGCCGGACAGGAAAGCACGCTGGAAATCCAGTCGACGCTGTTCCCGCGCCGGTCGGGCGCCAAGCTCGGACTCGCGCCGCTCACGTCGATGTATCTGACCGGCGAAAACGATCGGCGCATGCGCGACGGCTTTCGAACGGAATTGCACGACTCCGACGGGCTTTTGATTCACACAGGCGCAGACGAATGGATTTGGCGCCCGCTCGGCAATCCTCCACACGCGCGGATTACAACCTTCCTCGACGCCAACAATCGCGGCTTCGGCCTGCTGCAGCGCGACCGAACCTTCGAATCCTATCAGGATCTCGACCTCGCCTATGAACACCGCCCCAGCTATTTCGTCGAGCCGATCGGCGACTGGGGCGAAGGCCGCGTAGAGCTGATCGAATTGCCGACGGGCGACGAAACCAATGACAATATCGTCGCAAGCTGGATTCCGGCGAAACTGCCAGAGCCCGGCGCGCCCTTCGTCTACGCCTATCGAATCACGGCGGGACTGGACATGCCGCGGCTTGCGCCCAATGGCGTCGTCGTCAATACTTTTGAAGCGCCGGCGCGGGCGCTCGGTTCGACCGAACCCTTCGACCCCGAATCGCATCGGTTCCTCGTCGATTTCGCCGGCGGCGACCTCGGCTATTACGTCGCCGATCCCAGTCAGGTCGAAGCGGTGGCGACGACCAATTCCGGACGCCTGCTGCGCGCGAGCGTCGCCGCGAATCCGCATATCGGCGGACTGCGCGCACTGTTCGACGTGTCGGTAAAGCCCGGCCAGACCGCCGATCTTCGCCTGTTTCTGCGGGCGCACGGGCGCACGCTCACCGAGACCTGGACCTATCCCTGGACGGCGCCGGCGGCTTAATGCTCATAGGGATTCAGACCGATCCGCGCGCTTGGTCGATGTCATTCCCGACGCTCGCAAAGCGAGCGATCGGGAATCCAGCGTCGAGGCAGGAATGCTGATTTTGCTTTGGATTCCCGATCGCGCTTCGCGCGTCGGGAATGACAGCCGAACCGTTCAAACCGATTTCGTCTCAATCATCGAGGCTCTTGAGCCTCGTAAGATCGAAGGCCTCGACGTCGCGCAGCAGTTCGATGAAGGCCGTCGCCCAGTAATCCGCCACCGCCTCGCCCTTCTCGGCGCTGGCTTTCGAGGCGTCGCCCATCGCGCCCGCGGGCGAGAGGTCCTGCGCCATCCAGCCGAAGCCGGCGGGGCGATCGGCGCGCAACCAGGCGAAATCGCGCTCGAAGTCGAGCGTCGCCGGCGGAAAATTTTTCGCCCGCGCCATATCGACGAGCTCGGGTCGCAAGGCGAGCATGAGCGAAGTTTCGATCTCGCCGCCATGTACGCCGTGACGCAGCTCCAACTCCGAGAACAGCCCGTCGGGATAGCCAAAACGCGCCCAGGAGGCGACGACCGCCAAGACGCCGAAACGGGCGCGCAATTCGAGCGCGGTCTGCGTCACGAGCGCCGAATTGCCGCCATGAGAGTTGAGCAGCGCCAGTTTCGTCACGCCCGCGCGCAGAACGCCTTCCGTGATCTCGCAGAGAAGGCGCGACGCCGTCTCATTGGTCAGAGTCAGCGTGCCGGGAAAGTCGCGATGCTCGGTTGAAACGCCGACGCTCTGCACGGGCAGAAAAACGGCTTCCAGGTCTGCGGGCAGGCGCACGACGACACGCTCGATGCAGCCTTCCATGATCATCGCGTCGACCCCGAGCGGCAGATGGGGCCCGTGCTGCTCCACCGCCGCGATCGGCAGGACGGCGATGACGCGCGACATGTCATGCGCGCGCACGTCCCGCAGCGAAAGATCAGTCCAGAAGCGCGAAGGCAGCATGGCGGTGAGCATATGCGCCTTGGCGTTAAAGGGGAATGCGCAAGGCCCGGCGCGAGAGGCCGAAAGCGATTGGCCTCGCCGCTCCCGGCATGCCGGCCGGTTCGCCGGGAATGGAGGGCGGCGAGCCGGAAGTCTACAGGCTATATTTGTTCGATGCTTCCGACGCGCGCCCATTTGGCGACTGGCGCGGCGACAAGCCCGCCTGATCCGTTTCGGGCGGCGCGACGGGCTGATCAGGCAGAAGTCCGAGATAACGGGCGGCGCCGCGCCCGGCTGCGAGCCCAGTGGCGAAGGCCGCCTGCAACAGATAGCCGCCCGTCGGCGCGTCATAGTCGAGCATCTCGCCGGCGACGAAAACGCCCGGCAGCTTTTTGAGCATCAGCGCGTCGTCGAGCTCATCGAAGGAGACTCCGCCGGCGGTTGAGATGGCGCGCTCGAGACCGGCGACGCCCGTTACGGTCAGCGGCGCGTTCTTGATGAGAGCGGCGAGCGTTTCGGCGTCGCGCGGCAACCCGCCCTGACGCGACTCGCGCATCAGGCCGATCTCGACTTTAGAGAATCCCGCTTTGCGCAAAAAATTCGCGTGCGACTGTTTTTGCGGACGGCGCGAGAGTTTGCGCGCCAGACACTCGAGCGTCGTGTCGGGACGCAGATCGATTGACAGAATCGTCTCGCCGTATTTTTGCGTCGCGGCGCGCAATTGCGAGGAGAGCGCATAAACCGGCCCGCCCTCGAGCCCGCTGCGGGTGACGACGATGTCGCCGCGCGCCGACGACGCGCCATGGCGCAACATCGTCGTCTTGATCGGCTGGCCTTCGAAATCGTCGCGAAAGATCGCGCTCCATTCGATCAAAGCGCCGCTGTTGGCCGCGGCGAGCGGCGTGACCCGCACGCCTTGCGCGCCGAGCCGCGCCGCCCAGGCGCCGTCGGAGCCGAGCCGCGGCCAGGAGGCGCCGCCGAGCGCCAGCACCAGCGCGTCGAATTTGCGGGTGAATTCGCCCTCCGGCCCCAGCAAGCGCAAGGCTCCGGATTCGGCGAAGCCCAAAAAGGCGTGCCGGGTTGCGATGGCGACTCCGAACCGCGACAGTCTGGCGAGCCACGCGCGCAAGAGCGGCGAGGCCTTGAAGCTCGCAGGGAAAACCCGGCCGCTTGAGCCGACGAAGGTCGTTTCGCCGAGTTCGGCGCAGAAGTCGCGCAGCGCCTGCGGCGGCCAGGCGTGGACGAGAGGCGCCAAACGCGCGGCGGCCGCGCCATAGCGCGCGATGAAGCGCTCCAGGTTTTCACTGTGGGTGATGTTGAGGCCGCCCCGCCCCGCCATCAGAAATTTGCGCGCCGGGCTCGCTTTGTGCTCATAGATGACGACGCGCGCCCCCGCGCGCGCGAGCGCGTCGGCGGCGAAAAGACCGGCGGGGCCCGCGCCAATGACGGCGCAGAACGGAGCCTCGGCGTCGCTAATGGAAGGGCCTCCCCTGGGCGGCGTTATTCAATGCGCAGAATGGCGGAGGTTCGCGCCTCCGCTCGCGCCACGCCTGCGTTTCCGCAGCCCTCATATCATGCGCGCGACGGCGCGCGGAAAAAAAGCTCAATGAAGGTCAAGGCTCTGCCTCAAATTGACGCATCCGCCGAGCGCTTCGAATTTCTCGCGGCGCCGCAGCATACAGGCGTTCGGCTCGACCGTTTTCTCGCGGAACAGCCGGAAATCGCCGCGGCGCATCTCTCGCGCAGCCGCATCAAAACGCTGATCGAGGAAGGGTGCGCGACGATCGCCGATATTGCGGCGCGCGATCCGGCGAAGAAGCTCGCGGCTAGCGACAAGGTCTCGCTTGTCGTGCCGCCGCCGGCGCCCGCCGAGCCGCAGGGCGAAAATATCGCGCTCAATATCGTCTATGAGGATTCGCATCTTCTGGTGATCGACAAGCCCGCGGGACTCGTCGTGCATCCGGCGAGCGCGCATGAGAGCGGCACGCTAGTCCATGCGCTGATCGCTCACTGCGGCGACAGTCTTTCCGGCGTCGGCGGGGTGAAGAAGCCCGGCATCGTGCATCGCATCGACAAGGATACGAGCGGGCTGCTCGTCGTCGCCAAGACTGACGCCGCGCATCATGGATTGTCGCGGCTCTTCGCCGACCATGGCCGCACGCTGTCCTTGACGCGCGAATATCTCGCTTTCGTCTGGAGCGTTCCCGAACGCGCGCATGGAACGATTGAGGCGCCGCTCGGACGCCACGCGACTCAGCGCGAGAAAATGGCGGTGGTGTCGCCAGCGCGCGGGCGAGAAGCGATCACTCATTGGGAGAAGGTCGAAGACTATGGCGTCGCGTCGCTCTTGCGCTGTCAGCTCGAGACCGGCCGCACGCATCAGATCCGCGTGCATATGGCGCATGTCGGCCATCCGCTGATCGGCGACAAAACATACGGCGCGGGTTTTAAAACCAAAGTCGCGAAGCTTTCTGAGAAAGCGCGCGAAGTCGTGGAGCGTCTCGACCGCCAGGCACTGCACGCCGCGACGCTCGGCTTCGAGCATCCGATCACCGGCGAAGAGATGCTGTTCGAAAGCGACCTGCCTGAGGATTTGGCGGGGTTGCGGGAGGCGCTCGCGAGCGTATGAGGGCGGGCGCCGCAAGAGGCGTGCATTCTGTCCACGTCATGCCCGGCCTTATGCCGGGCACCCACGCGGCGCCGCTCCCCAAACCTCGCAGCGTTGCGCCGCCTCTCGACGTGGATGGCCGGGGCAAGCCCGGCGATGACGGGCTGAGATGTGGCGATGCTTGCTTACATACGCCGCCGCATTACGATCCCACGCGCTTCTGATGTTTGGCGCATCAGATGAATCACGCCACCAGCGCCGCCTTGCCCTTCGCCTTCTTGCGGTCGTTGGGGTCGAGATAGACCTTGCGCAGGCGGATCGACTTCGGCGTCACTTCGACGCGTTCGTCGTCCTCGATATAGGCCAGCGCCTTTTCCAGCGTCATCTGGATCGGCGGCGTCAGGCGCACCGCCTCGTCCTTTGACTGCGTGCGGATGTTGGTGAGCTGCTTGCCCTTCAAGACATTGATCTCGAGATCATTGTCGCGCGTGTGCTCGCCGACGATCATGCCGCGATAGACCTTCCAGCCGGGCTCGATCATCATCGGCCCGCGGTCTTCCAGCTTCCACATGGCGTAGGCGACCGCCTCGCCTTGATCGTTACTGATCAGCACGCCGTTGCGGCGCCCCTGAATGTCGCCCCGATAGGGCGCGTATTCGTGGAACAGCCGGTTCATGATCGCGGTGCCGCGCGTGTCGGTGAGGAGTTCGCCCTGATAGCCGATGAGGCCGCGCGTCGGCGCATGGAAGACGAGCCGCAGGCGATTGCCGCCGGACGGCTTCATCTCGATCATCTCGGCCTTGCGCTCCGCCATTTTCTGCACGACGACGCCGGAATGTTCCTCGTCGACGTCGATGACGACCTCTTCGATCGGCTCGAGAATCTCGCCGTTCTCATCCTTCTTGTAGACGACCTTCGGACGCGACACGCCAAGTTCGAAACCTTCGCGGCGCATGGTCTCGATCAGAATGCCGAGCTGCAACTCGCCGCGGCCGGAGACGATATAGGCGTCGCCCATCGGCGCATCCTCGACGCGCAGCGCGACATTGCCTTCGGCCTCCTTATAGAGCCGCGCGCGGATCATGCGGCTCGTGACCTTGTCGCCTTCCGTGCCGGCGAGCGGCGAGTCATTGACCAGGAAGGTCATGGAGAGCGTCGGCGGGTCGATCGGCTGCGCCTGCAGCGGCTCGTTCACGTCGAGCGCGCAGAGCGTGTCGGCGACGTTGAATTTTTCGAGGCCCGCGATGGCGACAATGTCGCCGGCTTCCGCCTCTTCGATCGGCTGGCGCTCGATGCCGCGGAAGGCGAGAATCTTCGAGACGCGTCCCTGCTCCACCACCTTGCCGGAACGATCCAGCACCTTCACCGGCTGGTTCGGCTTCACCGAGCCGGAGAACACGCGGCCGGTGATGATGCGGCCGAGATAGGGGTTCGCCTCCAGCAGCGTGCCCAGCATGCGAAAGCCGCCTTCTTCGACGGTGGGCTCGGGAACGTGCTTGAGCACGAGATCGAAGAGCGGCGCCATGCCGTCCTGCGGGCCGGTGGGCTCCTCCGCCATCCAGCCTTGCTTGGCGGAGCCGTAGATGATCGGGAAGTCGAGCTGCTCGTCGCTGGCGTCGAGCGCGGCGAAGAGATCGAACACCTCATTCACCACCTCGCTCACCCGCGCGTCGGGCTTGTCGACCTTGTTGACGCAGACGATCGGCTTGAGGCCGATCTTGAGCGCCTTGCCGACGACGAATTTGGTCTGCGGCATCGGGCCTTCGGCGGCGTCGACAAGAACGATCGCGCCGTCGACCATCGAGAGAATGCGCTCAACCTCGCCGCCGAAATCGGCGTGGCCGGGCGTGTCGACGATGTTGATGCGCACATCCTTCCAGGCGATCGAGGTCGCCTTGGCCATGATGGTGATGCCGCGCTCCTTTTCGAGATCGTTCGAGTCCATCACGCGTTCGGCGACGCGCTGGTTTTCGCGAAAGGCGCCCGACTGCTGGAGCAGACGATCGACGAGCGTGGTCTTGCCATGGTCGACATGGGCGATGATGGCGATATTGCGCAGCTGCATGGTGAACGGGCCGGCCGGGTAAAACAGCCGCCCCTGCGGCCGCCCGAGAGGGGCCGGGACAGAGGCGCTGGCTGTTGTTGCGATGCAGCGTCTCATACCCCAAGGCGGGGGATTATGGAAGCGAAACCGCCCTGCGCAAGCGGCGGACGATCAGCCCGCCGCTCGGGTCGCCTCACCGCGCCGGGCACCGCTGCCGACAGCGGATAAAGGCGGGGACGCATTGCGACGCCAGGCCGCCCTCGGCGAGACAGGAGTCGCGATCTGCAGCGCATTCCCGCAGGCATTCCTCGCGCGGCGTCAGCGGCGGGGGCGGCGGCGGAGGCTGGGGCGGCGGCTGCGCGGTGAAGGTGGTGAGCGGTCCAAGCTCCTGCTCGATCAGGTTCAACGGGCTGAAGACGAAGGAACTGCCATCGTCGGGTCCGCCCCAGAGAATGCCGTGCAGGCACGCCTGGCTGGCGGTGGGCAGAATCGAGAAGACCGGCGAGCCGCTGTCGCCATTGTCGGTCAGCTTATTGGTTCCGCTCACCCTGGCGACGCGGCTCTGGCACAGCAGCCGAACGTCGGTATCGGCGACATTGACGTCGATGCAGGTCGCGCGCACGTCGCCGAAGGCCCAGCCCGTGGTGCGGCCGACCTTGTTGAGCCTCATGCCGACCATCGAATCCGGCGTCTCGCTGACGATCCGGAAAGCGCTCGGAAAGCCGTTGATCGTGCGCGAACCGACGTTATTGGTCGTTCGGGCGATTTCGAACGGCCCGCGCGCGATGCGGTAATCGGCGTAGGCGCTGTCGCTGAACCGGCATCTCCTGCCCGACGGACACTGGCCGCCGGTGAAATATCGCGGATCAGCGTCCTCGTCGCCGATCTTATTGCCCGACAGCAGCGGATCATTGGGCTGATGGAAATCGTCGTCATTGCTGACGCCGCGGTTCCTGGTGCAATGGGAATTGGTGACGAAGCCGTCGCGGCCATTGCGCACGACATTGAACCCGAGCGTGCAGATTTTATAGGCGAAGATTCCGGTGTCGATTTCGATCTGCACGCCGGCCGGAACCGGCCGCCTTTTATCGCGCAACGACGCGTGAAACCGGATCGGCTGGGTTTCCTCGATGATCAGCGCCTCGAAGGGAACGCCAAGCGATTTCGCCAAGGCTTCGAATCTTTGGCGCGCGGGATCGCCGACGACGCCGACGGTCACGCGATTGCGGCGCTCGTCGAGATCGACAAAGACGATTTCTTGGCCGTCGAGCGCGGGCGCGACGCTCTTCTTCCATTTGGCGAGTTCGATCGCGTCATAATCGCCCTTGATGATATTGGGCTCCGACGCTCGGCCTTTACGGGCGCCGTTTTGCGTCAGAAAATCCGCGCCGAGCACGCTGGCGATCGCAGACGTCACCTGCGCCCGCGCGGCTTTCATCGAATCGGCGTTGCGCAGCTCGCCGGCGTTCTTCATATAGATTTGCACCG
Organism: Methylocystis sp.; assembly: GCF_050246715.1. Taxonomy (NCBI): domain Bacteria; kingdom Pseudomonadati; phylum Pseudomonadota; class Alphaproteobacteria; order Hyphomicrobiales; family Methylocystaceae; genus Methylocystis; species Methylocystis sp. Next base: position 53,129 of record NZ_JBFWVN010000005.1, on the reverse strand, counting down.
TTCCCTTCTCGTCGACGAACATGCCGCCAAAGCCCGGCGCCAGCTCGGCGATCTTGACCAGCTTATCGTCGAAGGTGGTCACCGGCGCGGCCGGCGGCGTGGCCGGGGCATCGCTTTTCTGCGCGATCGCGGTTGTCGTCGTTGAGATGGCGATCGCCACGAATGATGTCAGCAATATTCTCAATCTCATTGCGCCCTCCATGAAATCATGCTCGGGGGCGAACGCATCTCGCCCGCCGCCGCTCAAACGGCGCCACTATTAAAGGTCTCCTTGGCGCGCGATGTGCGCGCCAGCATTGCGTCGCAGTTTTTAGGGGAATTAGAGCGCCGAACCGCGCTCGGCCACTGGCGTCCACAGCACCTGTTCGATGCGCTCGGCGCCGGTCGCGAGCATCACCAGCCGGTCGAAGCCGAGCGCCACGCCGCAGGCCTCCGGCATTTCAGCAAGCGCCGCCAGAAAATCCTCGTCGATCGGATAGGCCTCGCCATAGATGCGGCGTTTCTCGGCCATCTGCGCCTCGAAACGGCGGCGCTGCTCGGCCGGGTCGGTCAATTCGGCGAAGCCATTGGCGAGTTCGACGCCGCAGACATAGAGTTCGAAACGGTCGGCGAAACGCGGATCGTCCGGGTTGACGCGGGCGAGCGCCGCTTCGCTTGCCGGATAGTCGGTCAGGATCGTTGGGCGCTCGCAGCCGAGCATGGGTTCGATCTTTTCGCTCATGATCTTGCTGAAGAGATCCGACCAGCCATCGTCGTCGGCGACCCTTATGCCGTCACGCGCGGCGGCGCGGGCGAGCCCGTCGCGGTCGCCGAGCAGCGCTGCAAGATCGATGCTGGCGTGGGTCGCGAAGGCCTCGCAGACGCTGACGATCTGAGGCTCCTCGAAGGGATCGCAGGTTCGGCCGCGCCAGGAAAAATCGCTCGCGCCGGCGGCGCGCGCCGCGCTCGCCAGCAGTCCGGCGCAATCCTCGATCAGCCGCAGCGTCGGCGCGCCGGCGCGATACCACTCCAGCATGGTGAATTCGGGATGGTGCAGCGCCGAACGCTCGCGATTGCGGAAGACATGGGCGAGGGTGAAAATCCGCTCCTCGCCGGCGGCCAGCAGCTTCTTGCAGGAGAACTCGGGCGACGTGTGGAGATAGAGCCGGCTGCGCTCACCGGAGGCGCCGATCAGCTCGGTGGCGAAGGCCGAAAGGTGAGTCTCATTGCCGCCGGAGAGCTGAAGCGCCGCCGTCTCGACCTCGGCGAACCCTTCCGCGGCGAGGAAGCGCCGGACCGCCGCGGCGATCGCCGTGCGCGCCTTGAGAAAGGGCTTGCGGTCGGCGTAGACATCCCGAGCCCACCAGGGCGACGCGCCCGTCATAAGGCCTCCCGCGAGGCGGGGCCCCGGATTGCCGGCGCGCCCGAAATATGGTCTTACCGCCGTTCATACCCCAGGCCGGCCACAAGGGATACCGACGTGAAAGTCATCGCCAGTTCGATTCGCAAAGGCAATATCATTGAGAGGGACGACGGCCAGCTTTACGTCGTTCTGACCGCCGAAAGTTTTTTCCCCGGCAAGGGCACGCCGACGACGCAGATCGACATGCGCCGCCTCTCCGACGGCGTGAAAGTGTCGGACCGCTACAAGACGACTGAACAGGTCGAGCGCGCCTTCGTCGAGGATCAGGATTTCAGCTATCTCTACAATGACGACGACGGCTATCACTTCATGAATCAGGCGAGCTACGAGCAGGTCGCCGTCTCCGCCGATACGATCGGCGATCAGACGCAATGGCTGCAGGAGGGCATGGTCTGCATCCTGTCGATGTTCAACGGTGCGCCGGTCGGCATTCAGCTGCCGCCGCGGGTGACGCTGGAAGTCGTCGAGACCGAGCCGGCGCTGAAGGGCCAGACCGCGTCTTCCTCCTATAAGCCGGCGAAACTCTCCAATGGCGCGCGCGCCATGGTGCCGCCGCATATTCAGACCGGCACCCGCGTCGTCATCCAGACCGAGGACGGCGCCTATGTGGAGCGCGCCAAGGATTGATAGCGGGGAGGATTCCCTCTCCCGCTTGCGGGAGAGGGTGGCCCGGCGAAGTCGGGTCGGGTGAGGGCCCTCATCCGTCGTCACTTCGTGACGACACCTTCTCCCGCAAGCGGGAGAAGGAGAAACGCCCCTACTCCAAAAATTCGCGCAGCTTTTTCTCCGTCGCGGCGGCGTCCTTCAATTCGCATTCCCAGATCGTGAGCGCGCGCCAACCCAGCGCCGCGAGCTTGTCGCGATGCGCGGCGTCGCGCGCGACATTTTTGGCGATTTTCGCGCGCCAATAATCGGCGTTGGCTTTCGGCATGCGCGCGCCGCGCGCGCAATCATGCCCGTGCCAGAAACAGCCGTGAACGAAGATCGCCCGCCTGCGGCCGATGTAAGCGATGTCGGGATTGCCGGGAACGTCCTTGCGATGCAGCCGGTAGAACGGCGCGAATCTTCTCAGCATCGCCCGCACCGCGAGTTCGGGCGTAGTGTCCTTCCCCTTCACCGCGCGCATGATGGCGGAGCGGCGTTCGCGCGTTTCTTTTGCGGTGACGCGCAATGCCCCCTCCCCAGCCCTCCCCTGCTGCGCTTCGCTTGCGGGAGAGGGAGTCTTCCCTCTCCCGCGGAGCGGGGGAGGGTCAGGGAGGGGGCTCAAGCCGCCTCCAATACGATGCATGCGTTCAGCAACGGCTCCAGCAGATGCGCCGCAATATGCCGCACGACCGGCACGACGACGCCGTCGCCCGTTAGATGGTAGGCCTCGTTGTAATTCTCCGGCAAAGCATATTCGTCCGGCAATCCCATCAGCCGCGCCGTCTCTCGCGCCGACATCAGCCGCGAACGCACTTTGCCCTTGTCGACGACAAGCACGAATTGCCGGCTCGAGCCGCCGGCCGGCGTGCGCAGGCAGCCGGCCACTTCGTCGAAACGCGCTTCGGCGCGCTGGTTCTTTACGTCGTTCTGATAACGCGTGCGGCGATAGAGCGTCCCGACCATTTTGCGCCCAGCGCGTTTCGCCTCTGCGATCTTGGCGAGATTGACGTCGCTCATCATGGCGATAAGCGCATTCGTCTCTTTGACGCTATGCCAAGCGACATCGATCGGCGCATCTTCGATCATGTCGATGAGCGATCTGTTGCGCAGCGGCGGCGCCGGCAAATTCCACCACAGCCAATTCTTGCGTAGCGTCTTCGGCAAAGATTCCTGTGCGGTGACAAGCGCGCGCGTGTGAAACAAATTGTTGTTCTGGATTGCTTCGCTTCGCTCGCAATGACGCAGGAGAGATGAGGGAACAGCGATGTCCTCCCGCGCGGCGATGACGAACAGCCGCGGACGCGATTGCGGGACGAACAGCGCCGCGTCGATAATGAGCGCGCCGAATCTGTAGCGCTCCTTCGCCAACGCCTCGCTGATTTTCTCAAAATCCTTGCCGCCGTGAGAGGTCAACGCGCCGCAGACATTTTCGAGAACGATGATGGACGGCGCGCGCCCCTCCTGGCGCAACGCCTTCATCAAATCCCAGAACGGCCAGAACGTCCCCGACCTCTCGCCCTTCAATCCGGCGCCGGCGCCGGCGAGCGACAAATCCTGACAGGGGAAGGACGCCCAGACGAGATCGGCATGGCCCGGCAATTGAGCCGTGGAGATTTCGCGCACGTCGCCGACATGCAGCTCTTCGCCGCCCCAATTGGCGCGGTAGCTTTCGGCTTTCTTTCGGTCGAAATCATTGGCGAAGAGACAGCGCCAGTTCTCTCCAAGCCCGGCGCGGACCATGCCGCCGCCGGCGAAGAATTCGTAATAGGCGGGTCTCTCGTCCATCTCCGACTCACGCTGTTTCAGGCGAGTCTAACGATTGTCAGCCCATTCCCGAATAAAAAAGGTTCGCGCCAACCCTCTCCCATTGGGAGAGGGTCGGACCGAAGGTCCGGGGTGAGGGGTTGCACGCAAAATTGAGAGGCGGCGACCCCTCTCCCGGCTGCTTCGCAGCCGCCCTCTCCCAAAGGGAGAGGGTTTCGCGCCCTTTATTGAGTGGCTTCTTACGTCGCGACCACCATCACATGGACGGTCGGCTTCTTGCCCCAGACGGACGACACCGCGCCCCGCACCGCCTTCTCGATCGCATTCGAGACCGCGTCAGCGTCGCGGCGGCGCGGGCGCGACAGGCCCTCGAATGCTGCGAAGAGCGCCTCGTCGATGATTTCGCCCATGTCCTCGCCGAACTTGCCAAGCTTCGGCACGCCGGCGAAGACGACGTCCGGATCGCCGACGAGTTCGCCCTTGCGATCGACGGCGAGCGCAATGGAAATCACGCCGACGAAAGACAGCCGCAGACGGTCACGCACCGCGCTGTCGTCTTCGGTTAGGACGACATCGCCATCCTTCATCAGGCGTCCATGCGGCGCCTCGCCGATCACGCCGGGCGCGCCGGGCGCGAGCCGCACAATGTCGCCATTGCGCGCCGAGACGACCTCCGCGGCGCCATGCGCTCTCGCAAAAGTCGCATGTTCCGTCAGATGATGCGCCTCGCCATGGGCAGGCACGGCGATCTGCGGCCTGATCCATTCATACATTTGCGCGACCTCGCCGCGGCGCGGATGGCCCGAGCAATGCACGAGATGATCATGGTCGGTGATGACCTCGACGCCGAGATCGCACAGATTATTGATGATGCGAAAAACGTCGCGCGCATTTCCTGGAATGACGCGCGATGAAAAAATCACCCGATCGCCGGAGACAAGCTTGATCGTGGGATGATCATTCGCGGCGGCGCGCGCCATGGCGGCGCGGGTTTCACCCTGGCTGCCGGTGGCGATGACCACGGTCTTGTCGCGCGGCAGGGTCGGCAGCAATTCGGGCGGGTGAAATCCGGGCACGCCGTCGAGATAGCCGCAGTCGCGCGCCACCTGAATGGCGCGATCCATCGCCCGCCCCGCAACGACGACGGTGCGTCCGCACGCCTGCGCCGCCTCGGCGATGGCGCGCAGCCGGGCGATATTGGAGGCGAAGGTCGTCACCAGCACGCGTCCCGGCGCTTCGGCGATCAGCGTGCGCAGCGTGCGTGCGACATCGGCTTCGGAGAAGCTGTCGCCCTCGCGCAGAATATTAGTCGAATCGCAGATGAGCGCGGCGACGCCCTCGTCGCCGAGCGCGCGCAGCCGCGCTTCGTCAATGCGCGTTCCGACGCCGGGCTCTGGATCGATTTTCCAGTCGCCGGTATGAACCAACAGGCCGAGCGGCGTGCGGATCGCCAGCGCATTGGCTTCCGGAATCGAATGCGCGACCGCGACATATTCGACCTCGAACGGATCGAGATCGAGCTTCGCGCCAGCGCGAGTGAGAGAAATGTCGATCTTCGGCGCGCCGGGCTCGTTCAGCCGCCGCACTTCGAGGAGGCCCGCTGCGAAGGGCGTGGCGAAGACCTTGCAGTTGAGCCTTGGCCACAATGTCGCGAGGGCGCCGATATGATCCTCATGGGCATGGGTGATGCAAATGCCGACGAGATCGCGGGCAATCTTTTCGACGAAGGCGATATCGGGAAAGACAAGGTCCACGCCGGGCAGTTCCGGTCCGGGAAAGCCCATGCCGCAATCGACCATCAGCCATTTGCGCTTCTGCGGCGGCCCATAACCATAGAGCGCCATATTCATGCCGACTTCCCCGAGCCCGCCGAGCGGCAGGAACACGAGGTCGGCTGCCGGCGTCGTCATGCGACGCCTCCCGCCGCGATCCGCCGCGGCCCGAGCGAGACGTCGCCCGCTTCGACCATTCGCTCGCCGCTGGGCGTCGCCAGAATGAGCCGGCCGGTCGCATCAATCGTAGCGAAGCGTCCTTCAATCGTTTCGCGTGGCAGCTCGACGCGAATAGGCGCGCCGAGATAGGCGGCGTGTTTGAGCCATTCGTCGCGGATTTGAGCAAACCCTTCTCCGCCGCGCCAAAGATCGAGCGCTTCGACGAGAGCGTCGGAAAGATGGGAAAAGAGCCTTGCCGCGTCAGGCGCGTTCGGACCGACCGACGTCAAGGCGCGCGCTTCAAACGGAAGCCCCTTCGGCGCCTCGGCACAATTGACGCCGATGCCGATGATCGCGACGGAAGCTACCGGCGCGCGCGCGTCGCCGGTCTGCGCGCTGACGTTCTCGAGCAAAATCCCGCCGAGTTTGGCGCCTTCGATCAGCAGGTCGTTCGGCCATTTCAGCGCGAAGCGGCCGACGTCTTCGGTCGTGGCGCGCAGCGCGCGCAACGCTGCGACGCCAGCGACAAAGCCGAGTTGCGGCGCGATTGCGGTCGCGCCGAAATCGCTCAGAACCAGGCTCGCATGCAGATTGCCCGGCGGCGAAATCCATTGGCGTCCGAGACGGCCGTGGCCGCCGGTCTGCCGCGCGGCGACCACCCATAGCGGCCCGCGCTCGCCCGTCTCGATCAGGCGGCGCGCTTCGTCGTTAGTAGAATCGACGCTCTCCAGCGCGAGGAGGCGCACGCCGCGGGCGCGCGCCAATGATCCCAACTCCACGCGCGAATTACCTCCCTAGATCACGCTGCGTTTAGGCGGAATCGCCTAAACGCAGGTGACGTGATCAATTCCAAAAGCTTCGAGCGCGCTTTTTGCGAAAAACCGGCATACACTTTTTCGCAGCGCGCTCTAGAAGAGCGATTTGGCAGCCGCCGCCGCCGCATCCATGACCGGCGAGGGATAGACCCAAAATCCAAGGAGCGCCAGAGTCGAGATGGCGAGCACGGCGCGAACCGCCCTCGGCGCGCGATCGAAGGCGGGCGCCGGCTCGTCGAAATACATGACCTTGACGACCCGCAAATAATAATAGGCCGCGACCGCGCTCGCCAAAACGCCGATCACCGCAAGGCCGAAGAGCCCGGCGTCAACCGCGGCGAGCAGCACATAATATTTGGCGAAAAAGCCGGCGAGCGGCGGCACGCCGGCAAGCGAGAACATCAGCATCGCCAAAAAGAACGCCATCCAGCCATTGGTGCGCGACAGGCCGGCGAGGTCGGAAATATTCTCGACATAGCGACCTTCGACGCGCATCGCCAGAATCGCGGCGAATGTTCCGAGCGTCATGATGAGGTAGATCGTCAGATAAATCGCAACGCCGCGCACGCCCGCCTCGTCGCCGGCGGCGAGGCCAATCAGCGCGAAGCCCATGTGGCCGATCGAGGAATAGGCCATCAGCCGCTTGATGTTCTCCTGGCCGATCGCCGCGAAAGAGCCGAGCAGCATCGACGCGATCGAGACGAAAACCACGATCTGACGCCATTGATCCTTCACGCCCGGGAAGGCGGTGAAGACAATGCGCGCGGTGATCGCCACCGCCGCCATCTTGGCGGCCGAGGCGAAGAAGGCGGTGACCGGCGTCGGCGCGCCCTGATAGACGTCGGGCGTCCACATATGGAATGGCGCCGCCGACATCTTAAAGGCCAGCGCGGCCAGGACGAAGACAAGCCCGAAGATCACGCCAATTGGCGCCGAGCTCGAGACGACCGCCGCGATCCCGGCGAAAGACACCGTTCCGGAAAAGCCGTAGAGCAGCGACGCGCCATAAAGCATCATGCCCGAAGACAGCGCGCCGAGGACGAAATATTTCAGCCCCGCCTCCGACGATCTGCCATCATCGCGCGCAAAGGCGGCCATGACGTAGAGCGCGAGCGACATCAGCTCAAGGCCGAGATAGAGCGCGATGAGATTATCTGCCGAAATCAGCAGCAACATGCCGAGCGTCGAGAGGATGATCAGCACCGGATATTCGAATTTCTCGAGCCCGTTGCGTTGCAGCCAGTCGACCGACATCAAGATCGACGCAATCGCGCCGATAAGGGTCAGCGCCTTCATGAAGCGCGAAAAGCCGTCGTCGATATAGGCGCCGTCAAAGACGCTCGTGTCGGGCGTGCTCGACAGCGCGATCGTCACCAGCGCGAGACCGAGAATGCCGACCGCCATTTCGTCGACGAGACCGAAACCGCGTTCGCCGCGCCAGGCGCCGATCAGGATGAGAACCATCACGCCGACCGCGAGGATCGTCTCGGGAAGAAAGTGATGCGCGAGTTGAACGAAGAAGGGCATCGTCAGCGATCCATCATTGGCCAGCGGCTGCGAGCTTAATCGCGTCGATGAACGCGGTATGGGTCTGGATGAGATTGTCGACCGACGCCTGCGTCGCGCTCAGAATCTGCTGCGGCTGCACGCCATAGTAGATGGTGAGCAGCACGAGCGGCGTGAAAATCGCGATCTCGCGCGCCGTCAGATCGGTGATGGTGATCAGACTCGCCTTCTCCAAGGCGCCGAAGATCACGCGACGATAGAGATAGAGCGCGTAAGCCGCAGAGAAGATGACGCCGCTCGTCGCGATCAGCGCGACCCAGCTGTTCGCCTGGAAGGCGCCGGCGAGCGACAGGAATTCGCCGATGAAGCCCGTCGTCCCGGGCAGGCCGACATTGGCCAGGGTGAACAGCATGAAGACGAAGGCATAGACCGGCATGCGGTTGACGAGGCCGCCATAGGCGGCGATCTCGCGCGTATGCATGCGGTCGTAGATGACGCCGACGCAAAGGAACAGCGCGCCAGAGACGAAGCCGTGGCTGATCATCTGGAAGATCGCGCCCTGCATGCCCTGAGGGTTCAGCGTGAAGAGCCCCATCGTGACATAGCCCATATGCGCCACAGACGAATAGGCGATGAGCTTCTTGATGTCTTCCTGAACCAGCGCAACCAGCGACGTATAGACGATCGCGATCACGGACAGCGCATAGATGAGCGGCGCGAAATTGGTCGAGGCGTCCGGAAACATCGGCAGCGAGAAGCGGATGAAGCCATAGCCGCCCATCTTCAGAAGAATCGCGGCAAGGATCACCGAGCCCGCCGTCGGCGCCTCGACATGGGCGTCAGGCAGCCAAGTATGCACCGGCCACATCGGCATCTTCACCGCGAAGGACGCGAAGAAGGCGAGCCACAGCCAGGTCTGCATGTCCTTGGGGAAATCGGTCTTCAGCAGCACAGTGATGTCGGTCGTGCCGGCCTTGCCATACATCGCAAGGATCGCGACCAGCATGAGGAGCGAGCCGACGAGCGTATAGAGAAAGAATTTGAAGCTCGCATAGACGCGCCGCTTGCCGCCCCAGATTCCGATGATGAGAAACATCGGGATGAGGCCGCCCTCGAAGAAGAGATAGAACAGCACGAGGTCGAGCGCGCAGAAGACGCCGACCATCAGCGTCTCGAGCACGAGGAAGGCGATCATATATTCCTTGACGCGCTTCTCGACTGACGTCCATGAGGCGAGAATGGCGAAAGGCATCAGGAAGGTCGTCAGCAGAACGAAGGGCATCGAAAAGCCGTCGACGCCCATCTTGTAGATGAGGCCGGAGCCGAGCCAGCTTTTCTCCTCGACGAATTGAAACGCCGCGCTCGTCGTGTCGAACCCGGACCAGATGAACAGCGACAGAGCAAAGGTGGCGAGCGTGGTCGCGAGCGTCGCCCAGCGGATATTGCGCAGGCTCGCTTCATTATCGCCCTTCTGGGTGAGCAGGAAGGCGACGCCAACGAGCGGCAGGAAGACGACGCCGGAAAGAATGCCGAAACCGAACATCAGCGCAATCCTCCGGCGATGAAGTAAGTGGCGATCGCCGCGACGCCGATCAGCATGGCGAATGCGTAATGGTAGAGGTACCCGGTCTCCAGACGCACCGCGAACCGCGCGCCGTCGGCGACCCGCGACGCGACGCCGTCAGGCCCGAGACCGTCAATGATTGCGCCGTCGCCGCCCTTCCAGAACAGCCGGCCGAGGGCGAAGGCGGGCCGAACGAACAGGAAGTCGTAAAGTTCGTCGAAATACCATTTGTTGAGCAGGAATTGGTACAGGCGCGGGAAGGTTCGCGCCAGCGCCTGCGCCGTTCCTGGCTTCAGCACATAGACATAGAGCGCGATGAGGAAGCCAAGAACCATCATCGCGGTTGGCGCATAGGCGGCCCATGCGGGGATGGCGTGCATCTCGTGCAGAACCTCATTGTGCGCGCGGGTAAAGATCGCTCCCTTCCAGAATTCCGTATAGGCGTGGCCAGCGAAATCGGGCTCGAAGACATAGCCCGCGCCAAGTGCGCCGACCGCTAGCACCGCGAGCGGAAAGAGCATGACGAGCGGCGACTCATGCGGCGCATGGCTGTGATCGTCATGACCATGACCATGTTCGTCGGCCGCCGATTTGTCGTGCGAATGATTGACTTCGCCTGCGTGCGCATGGCGCTGGCCAAAGAAAGTCATGAACACCAGACGCCAGGAATAATATGACGTCAGAGCCGCGGCGACGACGGTCGAAACGAAGCCGATCATCGCGGTCGTTCGATGTTCGCCGGCCGCGAACGCCGCCTCGATGATGGCGTCCTTGGAGAAATATCCGGCCGTATAAGGAAAGCCGGTCAGCGCCAGCGTGCCGATCGTCATCATCGCGAAGGTGAAGGGTATGTCCTTGCGCAGCGCGCCCATGTTGCGCATGTCCTGCTCATGGTGCATCGCGTGGATGACCGAGCCCGCGCCGAGAAACAGCAGCGCCTTGAAGAAGGCGTGCGTGAAGAGATGGAAGATGCCGAGCGAATAGGCCCCGACCCCTTCAGCGACGAACATGTAGCCGAGCTGCGAACAGGTCGAATAGGCGATGACGCGCTTGATGTCGTTTTGAACGAGACCGACCGTCGCGGCGAAAAAGGCGGTCGTTGCGCCGATGATGGTGACGAATTCGAGCGCCGTCGGCGCATATTCGAAGATCGGCGAGAGACGCGCGACCATGAACACGCCAGCGGTCACCATGGTCGCGGCATGGATGAGCGCCGAGACCGGCGTCGGGCCCTCCATCGCGTCCGGCAACCATGTGTGCAGAAAGAACTGCGCCGACTTGCCCATCGCGCCGATGAACAGCAGGAAAGCCGCTAGCGTCAGCGCATCGACAGTAAGGCCAAAGGCGTGAATCGACTCGCCGGCCAGTCCCGGCACGGTGGCGAAGACTTCGTCGAAGGTGAGCGACTTCGTCAATTGAAAAATGAGGAAAATGCCGAGCGCGAAACCGAAGTCGCCGACGCGGTTGACGACGAAAGCCTTGATCGCCGCGGCGTTGGCCGAAGGCTTTTGATACCAGAAGCCGATGAGGAGATAGGAAGCGAGGCCGACGCCTTCCCAGCCAAAAAACATCTGCAGGAGATTGTCGGCCGTCACCAACATCAACATGGCGAAGGTAAAGAGCGACAGATAGGCGAAGAAGCGCGGACGATGCGGATCCTCGTGCATGTAGCCGACCGAATAGAGATGCACGAGGCTCGACACCGTATTGACGACGACGAGCATCACCGCCGTCAGCGTGTCGACCTGCAGCGCCCATTCAACCTTGAACGCGCCGACGGTCATCCAATTGCCGAGAATCGGCGCGTAGCCCGGATTGTGGCCGAGCGCGACATCGAAAAAGACAATCCACGACAGGACGGCGCAGACGATCAGCAGGCTCGTCGTGACGAATTCCGAGACGCGCGCCCCGATCCAGGGTCCGAACGCGCCTGCGATCAGAAAGCCGACGAGCGGAAGAAAGACGATGGCGTAAATCATCTTGAGGTCAGCCCTTCAGGGAATTGATGTCTTCGACCGCGATCGTGCCGCGGTTGCGATAGAAGGCGACGAGGATCGCGAGGCCGATCGCCGCCTCGGCCGCCGCCACGGTGAGCACGAAGAGCGCAAACACCTGTCCGGTCAGATCGGCGAGCGACTGCGAGAAGGCGACGAAGTTCAGATTGACCGACAGCAGAATCAATTCGACCGACATCAGGATGACGATGATGTTCTTGCGGTTAAGGATGATGCCGGCGATGCCGAGCGTGAACAGGATCGCCGCGACGACGAGGTAATGCGTAAGGCCGATGGTCAGCATGGGTATCCTCGTTAGACGCCGGTCCGGAACGGAACTTTCTTGATTTCGATCACATTCTCGCGCGTGCGGGCGTTCTGCTCCTCGATCTTCTGACGCTTGATGTTGGGCTTGTGATGGAGGGTCAGCACGATCGCGCCGATCATCGCGGTGAGCAGCACCAGCGCCGACGCCTGAAAGAAGATCACATATTTCGTGTAAAGGATCTGGCCGAGCGCCGCGGTATTGCTCATTTGCGGAATGATCGGATTGGCGACGGCCTCACTGGCCGACGGCGCGGAACTCCAGCCGATCGCCATCATGCCCAATTCCACCAGCACCACCCCGCCGACGGTGGCGCCGACCGGCAGATATTTGATGAAGCCCTGTTTCAGCGCGGCGAAGTCGACGTCGAGCATCATCACGACGAAGAGGAACAGCACCGCGACCGCGCCGACGTAGACGACAATGAGGATCATCGCCAAAAATTCCGCGCCGGCGAGGAGGAACAATCCCGCGCCATTGCAGAAGGCGAGGATGAGAAACAGCACCGAATGCACCGGATTGCGCGCGAAGATGACGACGCCCGCCGAGGCGATCATGATCGTCGCGAAGAGGTAGAAAAATACGGCCTGCACGTTCGTCGTCCTCTCGAGCGCTGCGCTTTCGCGCCGCTCACATGCGAGCCTTAGGGCTCGCGGTCCATTCTTCCGCCCTCGACCGCGAGCCTGGAGGCTCGCAAATCCAGTTACCTGTATTGGGCGTCCATCGCGATGTTGCGCGCGATCTCGCGCTCCCAGCGGTCGCCGTTTTCGAGCAGACGCTCCTTGCTGTAGTAAAGCTCCTCGCGCGTCTCGACCGAGAATTCCGAATTCGGCCCCTCGACGATCGCGTCGACCGGGCACGCCTCCTGGCAGTAGCCGCAATAGATGCATTTCACCATGTCGATGTCGTAGCGCGTCGTGCGGCGAGTGCCGTCATTGCGGCGCGGTCCGGCTTCGATGGTGATGGCCTGCGCCGGACAAATCGCCTCGCAGAGTTTGCAGGCGATGCAGCGCTCCTCGCCATTGGGATAGCGGCGCAGCGCATGCTCGCCGCGGTAGCGCGGCGATTGCGGATTCTTCTCATGCGGATAGTTGATCGTCGCCTTCGGCTTGAAGAAGTAGCGCATCGACAGAAGGAATGCGCCGACGAATTCCGAAAGGAAGAGCGACTTGGCGGCTTGATCGAGTTTCATGACGGCCTCAACTGCCTGCCGGTCCCGCCGGCCAGAACTGCAGGACGGCGGCGACGATGATGACCATGGCGAGGGAGATCGGCAGGAAGACTTTCCAGCCCAGACGCATCAGCTGATCGTAGCGATAACGCGGCACGAAAGCCTTCACCATGGCGAAGAAGAAGAAGAAGAAGCTCACCTTCAGGATGAACCAGATCACGCCCGGCACATAGGTGAGCGGCGCGACATTGACCGGCGGCAGCCAGCCGCCGAAGAACAGGATCGTCAGCAGCGCGCACATGGTGACGATCGCCACATATTCGGCGAGCATGAAGAGGACGTAAGGCGTCGCCGAATATTCGATCATGAAACCCGCGACGAGCTCCGACTCCGCCTCGACGAGATCGAACGGCGGGCGATTGGTCTCGGCGAGCGCCGAAACAAAGAAGATGACGAACATCGGGAACAGGCGCAGCCAATACCAGCCGGCCATGCCATAGGGCGTATCCTGCGCGGTGACGATGTCGGTCAGGTTGAGCGAGCCGGCGCAAAGCAGCACGGTGATGATCACAAAGCCGATCGAGACTTCGTAGGAGACCATCTGCGCCGCCGAGCGCAGCGCCGAAAGAAACGGATATTTCGAATTCGACGCCCAGCCGCCCATGATGACGCCGTAAACGCCGAGCGAGGACAGCGCGAAAATGTAAAGGATGCCGACATTGATGTCGCCAACCGCCCAACCGTCGGCGACCGGAATCACGGCCCAGGCGGCGATCGACAGCGTCGCCATGATGAAGGGCGCGAACAGGAAAATGCCCTTGTTGGCGACGTCGGGAATGACCGGCTCCTTGAGCGCGAATTTGATGAAATCCGCGAAGCTCTGCAGAAGTCCCCAGGGGCCGACGACATTCGGACCGCGACGCAGCTGCACCGCCGCCCAAATTTTGCGGTCCGCAAGGATGACATAGGCCACGTAGATCAGCAGCGCGACCGCCAGCAGCACGCTCTTCACGAGCGCGAGAACAAGCGGATAGGCGATGAAGAAATCCGAAATGGCGCTCACCCAATCGTCGCTCACGTCCAAAGCTCCTATTCCGCCGCTTGCGCAAGCCGGCCCTGCGCCAGCGCCGAACATTCCGCCATGACCGCCGAGGCGCGGGCGATCGGATTGGTGAAGTAGAAATTCTCGATCGCCGGAACGAACGGGTCCTTCATCGCCACCGCCGGATGATTGGCGAGCGCGACGATCTGCGCGGCTTCGCTCGGGGCGATCTCATCGACTCGCGCGAAATGGCGATGCGCCTCGACCAGCCGCCGGCGCAGCGCCGCGAGCGAGTCGAAGGGCAGCGGATTGCCGAGCGCGCCTGAGAGCGCGCGCAATACCGCCCAGTCCTCGCGCGCTTCTCCGGGCGGGAAGACGACGCGGAAGGCGCGCTGCACGCGACCTTCCGTGTTCACGTAAAGGCCGGACTTTTCCGTATAGGCCGCGCCGGGCAGGATCACATCGGCGCGATGCGCGCCGCGGTCGCCATGCGCGCCGATATAGACCACAAAGGCGCCGGGCTCGATCGCGAGCTCGTCGGCGCCCAGGTTAAAGATGAGATCCAGCGCGCCGGCCTTCGCCATCGCGCGCGCATCCAATCCGCCTGCGCCCGGCGTGAAGCCTAGATCGAGCGCGCCGACGCGCGCGGCCGAGGTATGCAGAACCGAAAATCCGTTCCAGCCGTCGCTGATTCCGCCGAGCTTTTGCGCCGCCTGTGCGGCGAGCGTGAGAACCGCCTCGCCGTCGTCGCGCGCGAGAGCGCCCTGTCCGACGATGACGAGCAGCCTCTCCACCGGCTTCGCGGAGCGGATGAACTGCAGGAGCGACTCGGGACCGGCGCCGAGATAATCGTAGCCGTACGTGAGATCGGCGCGTTCGCCGACAAGCGAAACCGTAAAATCGCCTTTCAGCCAGCGCTTGCGCAGTCGCGCGTTGAGAACGGGCGATTCCTTGCGCGGATTGGCGCCGATGATCAGCGCCGCGCCGGCCTGCTCAATGCCGGCGACGGTCGCATTGAAGAGATAGGATGCCCGGCCGAAATGTGGGTTGAGTTTGGGGCCATCCTGACGGCAATCGAGGTGCGGCGTTCCAAGCTGCTCCGCGAGGAGCTTCAAGGCGAATGTCTCTTCGACCGCAGCGAGATCGCCGACCAGCGCGCCAATGCGCGACGGCGACGTCGCCTTGGTTTTGGCGGCGACGGCGGCGAGCGCCTCCTGCCAGGAGGCGGGGCGCAACCGGCCGTTCTCGCGAATATAGGGCCGATCAAGACGCTGCGTCTTGAGGCCGTCGACGATCTGGCGCGTCTTGTCGGAAATCCACTCCTCATTCACGAGGTCGTTGATGCGCGGCAGAATGCGCATCACTTCGCGCCCGCGCGAGTCGACGCGGATCGCCGAGCCGAGCGCATCCATCACGTCGATCGTCTCGGTCTTCTGATATTCCCATGGTCGGCCGCGGAAGCTCTGGGGCTTCGGCAGTAGCGCGCCGACCGGACAAAGATCGGCGACATTGCCCTGCAGCTCGGAGCTCATCGCGCTTTCGAGATAGGTCGTGATCTCCATATCCTCGCCGCGGCCGATCGCGCCCATGTCGCCGGTGCCGGCGACCTCGGCGGTGAAGCGGACGCAACGCGTGCAATGGATGCAGCGGTTCATCTCGGTCTTGACCAGGACGCCGATATATTTGTCCTCGACCGCGCGCTTGTTTTCATGAAAGCGCGAACTGTCGACGCCGAAGACCAGCGCCTGATCCTGCAGGTCGCATTCGCCGCCCTGATCGCAAATCGGGCAGTCGAGCGGATGGTTGATAAGCAGAAACTCCATCACCCCTTCGCGCGCCTTTTTCACCATCGGCGATTTGGTGAAGACTTCAGGCGGCGCGCCGTTCGGGCCGGG
This sequence comes from Methylocystis sp., assembly GCF_050246715.1. Lineage (NCBI taxonomy): Bacteria > Pseudomonadati > Pseudomonadota > Alphaproteobacteria > Hyphomicrobiales > Methylocystaceae > Methylocystis > Methylocystis sp. Next base: position 37,075 of record NZ_JBFWVN010000005.1, on the reverse strand, counting down.
GCGCAAATCCTTCACCGACATAGCGCATGAAGCTTGCGGCTTCGGCGGCCCGCCCTTCACCTCGACGAGGCACATGCGGCAATTGCCGGCGATCGACAGGCGCTCGTGATAGCAAAAGCGCGGGACTTCGACGCCGGCCTGCTCGCAGGCCTGCAGCAGCGTGAAATCGCCCGGCACGTCCACTTCGACGCCATCGACGAGAATCTTGGTCACTTCGCTCTCTCCGAAGCCTCAACGAATTCGATCATCATTCGGCCGCCACGCGGATTGGATCAGGATGCGGATTGGCCGCATATTGATCGATGCGCTTCTCGATCACGTCGCGGAAATGGGTGATCAATCCCTGAATCGGCCATGCTGCGGCGTCGCCGAGCGCACAGATCGTGTGGCCTTCGATCTGCTTCGACACGTCGAACAGCATGTCGATTTCTTTCTTATGCGCGCGGCCTTCGACCATGCGCTGCACGACACGCCACATCCAGCCGGTGCCCTCGCGGCACGGCGTGCACTGGCCGCAGCTTTCGTGCTTATAGAAATAAGAGAGGCGCGCGATGGCGCGGATGATGTCGGTCGATTTGTCCATCACGATCACCGCCGCCGTGCCGAGGCCCGAGCCGAGCTTGACGAGACTGTCGAAATCCATCGGACAGTCGATGATCTGATGCGCCGGCACGCAGCGCACCGAGGAGCCGCCCGGAATGACCGCGAGCAGATTGTCCCAGCCGCCGCGCACGCCGCCGCAATGGGTCTCGATCAATTCGCGGAAGGTAATCGACATCGCCTCTTCGACATTGCACGGACGATCGACGTGCCCGGAAATCGAAAAGAGCTTCGTGCCGGTGTTGTTGGGCTTTCCGATGCCGGCGAACCAGGCGGAGCCGCGGCGCAGAATGGTCGGCGTCACTGCGATCGATTCGACATTGTTGACTGTCGTCGGGCAGCCATAGAGGCCGACATTGGCCGGAAACGGCGGCTTTAACCGCGGCATGCCCTTCTTGCCCTCGAGGCTTTCGAGCAGCGCGGTTTCCTCGCCGCAGATATAAGCGCCGGCGCCATGATGGACGTAAAGATCGAACGGATAGCCGTGGACATTGTCCTTGCCGATCAGCCGCGCCTCATAGGCCTCGTCGACGGCCGTCTGAAGCGCGATGCGCTCGGCGATAAACTCGCCGCGGATATAGATGTAGCAGGCATGCGCGCCCATGGCGTAGCTCGCGACGAGCGCGCCTTCGACCAGCGTATGCGGGTCGTTGCGCATGATCTCGCGATCCTTGCAGGTGCCGGGCTCGGATTCGTCGGCGTTGATGACGAGATAATGCGGCCGCTTGGGATCGACTTCCTTCGGCATGAAGGACCATTTGAGGCCCGTCGAAAATCCCGCGCCGCCGCGCCCGCGCAGGCCCGAGGCCTTCACCTCATTGATGATCGCGTCGCGGCCCTTGTCGAGCAGCGCCTTGGTGTTGTCCCACTGCCCGCGCTTTCTCGCGCCAGCGAGCGATCTGTCGCCGAGGCCGTAAAGATTGGTGAAGATACGATCCGCGTCGGAAAGCATGATTTTTCCTCTTCCCTCCGCTACTTCGCGCCGTCGCCGTAAAACGACGTCAGGCTCGTGAGCTTGCCGACCGGCTCCGAAGAGACGCGGCCGATCTGCGAGCCGGTCTTCACCGGACGACCCGCGGCGAGATTGTCGAGAAGCTTTTCGAAATTCTCCGCCGTCAGATCTTCGTAATAGTCGTCGTTGATCTGGACCATCGGCGCGTTGCAGCAGGCGCCGAGGCACTCGACTTCGAGCCAGGAGAAGAGACCGTCGTCGGTCACTCGGCGCTGAGGGCCGACCCGGCGCTGCAGCACGTCGATGATCTCATCCGAGCCGGCAAGCATGCACGGCGTCGTGCCACAGAGCTGGATGAAATATTTGCCGACCGGCGCCAGATTGAACATCGAATAGAAGGTCGCGATTTCGAGCACGCGAATCTTCGCCATGCCGAGCGCGTCAGCAACTTTTTCGATCGCCGCCTGCGGCAGCCAATTGTCGTTCTGCTTTTGCGCCTGCCACAGCGCCGGCACGACCATGGACGCCTGTCGGCCGTCCGGGTATTTGGCGATCTGCCTGTCGAGCCACGCCCTGTTTTCTGGCGTGAACTCGAAGCTTGCAGGTTGATCTTCGGCGAGACGACGGACGGACATTAGCGATCGACCTCCCCGAATACGATGTCGAGCGAACCCAGGATCGCCGAAACGTCGGCGAGCATGTGGTTCTTGCAGAGAAAATCCATGGCCGAGAGATGTGCGAAACCTGGCGCGCGCAGCTTGCAGCGATAGGGCTTGTCGCCACCGTCCGACACGAGAAACACGCCGAATTCGCCCTTGGGCGCTTCGACCGCGGCATAGACCTCGCCTTCCGGCACGTGAAAGCCCTCGGTGAAGAGCTTGAAATGATGGATCAAGGCCTCCATCGACCGCTTCATCTCGCGACGCGAGGGCGGCGTGATCTTATGATTGGGCGTCAGCACCGGGCCGCGGTTTTCGGCGCGCATCAGCTTCTCGACGCATTGTTTCATGATCGAGGTCGACTGCCGCATCTCTTCCATGCGGATCACGGCGCGATCATAGCAATCGCCATGCTTGCCGACCGGAATGTCGAACTCCATCTCCTCATAGCATTCGTAAGGCTGCGCCTTGCGCAAATCCCAGGCAGCGCCCGAACCGCGCACCATCACGCCGGAGAAGCCCCATTTCCAGGCGTCTTCGAGCGAGATGACGCCGATGTCGACATTGCGCTGCTTGAAGATGCGGTTGCCGATGAAGAGTTCGTCGAGATCTTCGACGACCTTCAGGAACGGATCGCAAAAGGCGCCGATGTCTTCGACGAGCTGGTCCGGTAAATCGCGCGCAACGCCGCCGGGCCGAAAATAATTGGCGTGCATGCGCGCGCCCGACGCGCGCTCATAAAACACCATCAGCTTCTCGCGCTCCTCATAACCCCACAGCGGCGGGGTGAGCGCGCCAACGTCCATCGCCTGCGAGGTGACGTTCAGGAGATGCGACAAAAGCCGGCCGATTTCGGCGTAAAGCACGCGAATGAGCTGGCCGCGACGCGGAACTTCGACGCCAAGCAGACGCTCAATCGCGAGACAGAAGGCATGCTCCTGATTCATCGGCGCGCAATAGTCGAGCCGATCGAGATAGGGCACGTTCTGCAGATAGGTCCGCGCCTCCATCAGCTTCTCGGTGCCGCGATGCAGGAAGCCGACATGCGGATCGACGCGCTCGACGACCTCGCCGTCCAGCTCCAGGATGAGGCGCAGCACGCCATGCGCCGCCGGATGCTGCGGTCCGAAGTTGATGTTGAAGTTGCGCAGTCCCTGGGACTCGGGTTTTGCCGGCGCGGATGTTTGATCGTTCATTTCGACGCGCTCACTTGCTCGCCTTCTCGTCGCCAGGCAGGTCGTAACTCACGCCCTCCCATGGCGAGAGGAAATCGAAGTTGCGGTATTCCTGGCTGAGCCGCACTGGCTCATAGACCACGCGCTTCTGTTCGTCGTCGTAGCGCACCTCGACGAAGCCGGTCATCGGGAAGTCCTTGCGGAGCGGATGACCGTCGAAGCCGTAATCGGTCATGATGCGGCGCAGATCGGGATGGCCGGAAAAAATCACGCCGAAGAGATCGTAGGTCTCGCGCTCGAACCAATCGGCGCCGGGATAGAGCGCGGTCAAGGAGGCGACCGGCGTCTCTTCCGACGCCGGCGTCTTGATGCGGATGCGGCGGTTGTGTTTCGGCGACAAAAGATGGGCGACGACGTCGAAACGCTCGGCGCGCTCGGGGTAATCCGCCGCCGTCACGTCGATGAAGCACGCGAAGAGGCAGTCCGGATTGTCGCGCAGATAGGTCGCCAGCTCGAGCCAACGCGGTCGCGCCACGGTCAGCGTGAGTTCGCCATAGGCGACCTTCACATCCGTGACCGCGCCTGGCAAGGCGCCGCTGATCTTCGCGCCGAGAGTCTCCAATTCAGCCGACATCCTGGATTCCTTGGCGTGCCGCAATTCCCTCGTCCTTCGAGACGGCGGCTGCGCCGCCTCCTCAGGATGAGGGAATTGCTTGACCCGAACCCGCCCTCATCCTGAGGAGCCCGCGCAAGCGGGCGTCTCGAAGGACGAGGGCGGACACTCCCTCAATTTCGCGTGCTAGCGCTCGATCGTTCCCGTGCGCCGGATTTTCTTCTGCAGCAGCAGCATGCCGTAAACGAGCGCCTCCGCCGAAGGCGGGCATCCCGGCACATAGACGTCGACCGGAATGATGCGATCGCAGCCGCGCACCACCGAATAGGAATAGTGGTAGTAGCCGCCGCCATTGGCGCAGGAGCCCATCGAGATGACGTAGCGCGGCTCCGGCATCTGGTCGTAGACCTTGCGCAGCGCCGGCGCCATTTTGTTGGTCAGCGTGCCCGCGATGATGATGCAGTCCGACTGGCGCGGGCTGGCGCGCGGCGCGAAGCCGAAGCGCTCCAGATCATAGCGCGGCATCGCCGCCTGGATCATCTCGACCGCGCAGCACGCGAGGCCGAAGGTCATCCACATCAGCGAGCCGGTGCGCGCCCAATTGATGACGTCGTCCGTGGCGGTGACGAAAAACCCCTTGTCGGCGAGTTCGTCGTTCAGATGAAGAAAGAACGGGTCGTCCGATCCGACCGGCTTGCCGCTGCGCGGATCGATCAGCCCTTTGGCCTGCGGCGCGATCAGGGTCTGGCGCGCGCCTTCCTTCTCGATCAATCCCATTCCAGAGCTCCCTTGCGCCACTCGTAGACGAAGCCGACGGTGAGCACGCCAAGGAAGACCATCATCGACCAGAAGCCGAAGGCGCCCGCTTCCTTGAAGGCCACCGCCCAGGGAAAGAGAAAGGCCACTTCAAGATCGAAGACGATGAAAAGGAGCGACACGAGATAGAAGCGCACGTCGAATTTCATGCGCGCGTCGTTGAACGGATTGAAGCCGCACTCATAGGCGGACATTTTTTCGGGGTCCGGCGCCTTGAAGGCGAGGAGGAACGGCGCGACGAGCAGCGCGCCGGCGATCACCGCCGAAAGCGCGATGAAAATCACCAGCGGCAGATATTGTTCGAGCAGCAGGGGCATCGAGTCTTGTCCGACTTCGGCGGGGCGAGGGCCGGTCGCGGGAGCGTTTCCTTGGCTGTTTTCCTTAGAACGACTCCAGGCCGCGCGTTCCGTAACAAAGGCCATTGTGCAAAGCAAGAGAGGAAGCGCCAGGCCAGCGAATTGGCCGCAGCCTTGAATTAAGGCGCCCTAAAAACGGGCGGTCGGTTACTCTGGCGTCGAAAGGCGCGACAAAGTCGCCGCCGCCCCGAATTCCTTGAAGCGCGCCGCCCGCCGGACCATGGCCTCGGCGTCCGCGCCCCAAGCGCGCGTCTGCCAGTCTTCATCGACATTGGCGGCGTCCCAGGCGGCGGCCACGTCGATTTCACCCAGCGCCGTCGCAAGCGCAATGATCGCCGAACCCGTGAGCGTGGTCATGACGCTTAGAGCCGCGAGCCTGAGAGGCGCGCCGGCGCCTTCGCCCACATAGGCGCACAAGGCGTGGGCAAAGGCGTCGAGCGCCGCCTGCGGCTGTTCGATGAACATGACGCCCTCTGCGAGCGCGAGCTTGGCGCCAAGCCGGTCGCGGGCGAAGCCGACGAGCGGGTCCCAGACCGCCGATTGCGCCGCCGCCAGACTCTCGGGCTCCCCGGCGCGGTAGCAAATGAGGTCAGAGCCGGCATATTTGGCGACCTCAGCCTCGACCTCGTCCATCTGCGCCGCAACGCCATCGAGCGCCGTGTTCATCAGCTTGGTCAGCGGCATCGTCGCGGGATCGATCGTCTCGCCTTGGCTTGCCCATTCGGCGGCGATCGCCTCCGCCAGCGGCAATGACGGCGCGACCAGCGGACGGCGCGCCGGCGTATTGACCGGCCGGCCGTCGAGGAAAATCCCGTATCCGCCTTCCGCCTGCCCGGCGACCGCCTCCTTATAAAAGCGCTTCGGTAGAGGGCGCGCCGGATCGCGCGCGGCCTTCACCGGATCGCGCTCCGAGGGAGAGACGAAGAAATCCGAGCCGAGGCCGAAAGTCTCTTTTGACATATATCAATCCTTGTGAGGACGCCCTATGGAAACGCCCACCACCTCGTCATGGCTGGGCTTGTCCCGGCCATCCACGGAAGCCACGGCGCGGACGCCGCCGACAAGCGCGGCACTGGCCTCACGCGTCGGGCGCGTCCTCGATCGGGTCGTGGCGCTTCACGTCGAAGCCGAAAAGCTCCCAGCTTTTCTTCATATGGTCGGGCAGCGGCGCGGTCACGTCCAGAACGCCGCCGCCTGGATGCGGCAATACGAGCCGCCGCGCCAGCAGATGCAGCTTGCAGTCGAGCCCCTCGGGCATCGCCCGCAGCGGATCGCGCCGTCGAACCTCATCCTCGGGCCGATGGCCATATTTCGGGTCGCCGAAAATCGGATGGCCGATCGCCTCGGCATGGGCGCGCAGCTGATGGGTGCGGCCGGTCAGCGGCTTCATCGACAGCCAGGCGCAGCGCGGCGCGACCTTGTCGACGATGGCGTAATAGGTCAGCGAATGCTGGGCGTCGGCCTCGCCATGTTTGGCGACGCGCATTTTCTCAAGCTCCCTCGCGCCGCCCCGCGATTTCTCCATGCCGGCGCCTTTCGCGAGATAAAGCGAGATGCGGCCCTGCGCCGGCTTCGGCACGCCCTCGACCAGCGCCCAATAGATTTTCTTGGCCTGCCGCGAGCGGAATATCTCGCCGAGCTCCGCGGCCATCCGACGGTTCTTGGCGACGAGCAGCACGCCCGACGTGTCGCGGTCGAGGCGATGCACCAGAACGGGGCGCGTATCGCCCTTGGCGAGCGATTCCAGCATGCCGTCAATATGGCGGGTCTGGCCTGATCCGCCCTGAGTCGCCAAACCATAGGGCTTGTTAAGGACGAGGACGTCCTTGTCCTCATAGAGCGTCATGTCGGCCAGCGCACCGGCGTCCCGAGGGTCCGCGCGCTTGACCGCGGGACCCAACGGCGTCTCGATCCTTAGCGGCGGCACGCGAACCTTCTGCCCCTCTTCGAGCCGCGTCGAAGTCTCGACGCGCTTGCCGTCCACCCGCACCTCGCCCTTGCGACAGATTTTGGCAAGATGAGAGAGCGCAAGCGCCGGATAGCGGCGTTTGAACCAGCGATCGACGCGCATCCCCGCCTCGTCCTCGGTGACGACGGCGGTGGAGACGCCTGACGCGCTGGCGGTCGCGAGAGAATTTGGAGGAGCGGCCATGCCGGCTTATCGGCCAAAGGCGACCGCCTGTCGATTCGCGTGACGGCGATTTTTCCGGGGGAAGCGAGGGTGTTACACAAAGCCGCATCGCCTCGCGACGCGCTCACGCGTTAAGTTTCACAGGCCAATGGCGGCAAATCATTCAAGGCGCATCGGCGGCGGAGCGCTTCACAGTGGAAAAGCTTACGACGAATTCGATCGCCGGCGCACGGGCGGAAGACCGTCCGCCGCTCAGGCCCCATTGGCTGCATCCCGCCTCGACCGCTACGGTCGTTGGCATATTTTTGGCCTTCTTCGCCTCAGGAATTTATTGGCCGCAAACGATCGTCGATCTTGGCGGCATCAACGCAGACCTTATCCCCGAAGGCGTGTCTCTGGAGGCGGGCGATCCCGCGCCCGAAGGCGATTCGCTGGAAGACCCGCTGCCGCTCGAAGAAGCTTCGCTCACCGACGAGGGGATGGACGAGCTGATCGCCGATGAGCCGCCGCCCCCGCTGATCATGGAGCCTGACGAGATTCAGGCGCCGGAGAGAAAAGAGAAGGCGCAGAAAAAGCAAAAGGTCGAGAAGCCCAAGATCGAGAAGTCCAAGCAAGCCGAACAAAAAACCCGGGCGCGTCGCGAGGCCGCAACCGACGGCCGCCGCGCCGATCAGACCGGTCGGCGCTATGGGCTTCCCGGCGGCGCGGGTCAGGGCGCGGGCAGAGCGCGGATCGCCGGGCGCTACGGATTGCCTGGCGGCGGCGGCGATGGTTCGGGCGCAACGCAGGCGACCTGTCTGGCGCAGATCGCGGCGTCAATCCGCGGACATACGCCGACTGTGACAAGCCTCGGACCGGGATCGGTCGTCGTCACTTTCTATGTGAACGCCGGAGGTGGTCTTTCCGGCATTTCGGTTTCGGGCGGCAGCGCCGCGCATGCGGCGATGGCGCGGCGCATTGTCGCCTCTTCGCGCGGACCCGCGAGCTGCACTCCGGTCTATGCTCGGCAGGGCATCACGTTCCAGTAAGTTTGACGTCGCGAGGCCTCGGGAGGGCGCAGCAGATGGAATTTGCTCCAATGTCGCCGTTTGGCATGTTTCTTTATGCCGGACCGGTGAGCAAGGTGGTGATGGCGCTCCTACTCGCCGCGGCGGTCTGGACCTGGGTGCTCATTATCGACAGCCTTTTTGTGCTGGTGCGGTTGTCCAAGGCGTTGGATCGCGCGCGGGCGGGCGGCGATATCGGCGTGCTTTGGCCGATCGCTGAGGCGGCGCGGGAAGCGTCGCACGTCGAATTGCCTGAAGAACCCCCCCATCAAAAGCGGGCGCGCGTGCTGCAGCAGATGAACCGGGCCGCGGGCGAATTCATGCTCGACGCCGAAAGCGGGCTTCCCGTTCTCGCGATCGTCGCCTCGGCGGGCCCATTCGTCGGCCTGTTCGGCACGGTCTGGGGCATCATGTCGAGCTTCTCCGGAATCGCCCAGACGCAGGACACGAGCCTTGCCGTCGTCGCCCCCGGCATCGCCGACGCTCTGGCCGCGACCGCCTATGGGCTCGCCGCCGCGATTCCGGCGGCGATCGGCTACAACCGCATGGGCATGGCCTTCGGCGATCTGAGAGAGAAACTGAGCCGCTATGTCATGTCTTATGCGAGGTCAATCGCCTGACGACGACGCGCCATCTTGGCCGGGGAAGCCTCCTCGTTTAGAGTTTGCCCGCTTTTGATTTGCGCGAGGCTATGAATGAGCGATCGGTCCAGCGAGCAGGCGTTGCTCGATCGAGCCAATCTCGACGCCAAAATCGCTTTTGTGGCCGCGAGCTTCCTCCTCGCTTACGCCTTCGCGGCGCTGCTCGATCGCGTCGGCGCGCCGGAGCGCTTTGTCGGCGGCGCCCCGCCCTATTTCACCGTTCTCGGTCTGGCCACGCTCGGCTTCCTTCTGCATTCGATGCGGGTGTCGGTCTATTACACCGCCGGCCGCGCGCTGCCTGCCGCCTATGCCGGCTTCGCCAACGCCGCGATCGTGGTCGCCCTGATGTTGCCCTTCGGCGCCCGTCTCGCCGGACGCAGCTGGTCGACGGGCGCCATCGCCGGCGTCTTCGTCGGCCTCGCCGTCGCCGGACTTTATTTGGGTCCGCTGCTGCGCAAGACCGGCGTGTTCTCAATTTCCGAGCTTCTCTGCGCGCGTTTCCAAAGCGCCGCGACGCGAGTCGGCTTCATCGGCGCGGTGGCCCTGTCGTCGACGCTGCTCGCCGCCGCCGGCGGCCTGATCGCGGTTAATGCGCTCGTCGACCTCACCGGCGCCAATCGCGCTTTCGCGGCCTTTCTCGTCGCCGCGACAAGCCTGATCATCGCCGGTCCGGGCGGATTGTCGGGCGTCATGTGGGCGGCGGCGGCCGCCGCGGGCGTGGCGACGCTGGGCTTCGGCTGGCCGGTCGCGGCGCTTAGCGTCCGCGACGCTCTCCCGGCCGGCCTGATCTTCGGCGGCGAGGCCTGGACCGAAGCGGCAAACCTGCTGTCGAACTGGAAGGTCACTCCGGCGCAGCTTGGCGTTCCGGTTGAACTCGCCACCACGCTGGCGGCGGCGCTCGGGCTCGCGACGCTCGCCCCCGTGCTCGCGACCTCGCTGACGACCGCCGACAAGCGAAGCGCGCGGCGCGCCGGGGTCGCGGCCCTGTTCTGGACCATCGTCATCGCTCTGCTGGCGGCGGCGGCGATCGCCGCCTCGGCGCTCTCTCTCGCCCGCGCGACCGCGGGACAGCCGCCGGAACGCCTGCCGCACACGGTCTATGAGGCAAGCGCGCGCGGCCTGATCAGCGTTTGCGGCTATTCCGTGCGCGGGCCTTCCGAGGCGCAACGCGCCTGCGCCGCGAGAGGATACGCCCCTGGCGCGCCGCTCGCCGCCTCGGACATCCGCCCGATCGACGGCGACTTTTTGCTTGGCTTCCTGCCCCAGGCGGCGGAGCTCGGCGCGGCGTCTTCCGGGCTTCTTGCCTCTGCGCTGGTGGCGCTCGGGCTTGCGCTCGCCACGGCGAGCCTACAGGCCTGCGCGACCGCCTTCGGCCATGACGCGCTGTATCGGCTGCGCGGCGAGATCGACCTGACGAGCCGGCGCCTTGCGGTCAATCGCGTGACGCTGGTGATCGTCTCGACGCTCGCTTACGTCGCCGCCGTCGCCGGCGTCTTCACGCCCGGCGCACTGGTCGCCGCAGCGCTCGCGGTGTCGGCCTCCTGCCTCGCGCCCTCTCTCGCGCTCGCCTTCTGGTCCCGCGCCGGCGATCGCGAAGCGCTCCTCGCGCTTAGCGGCGGCGCGCTCGGCCTCTTCGGCGCCTTGGCCATCGCCGAGACGCCCAATCGCGTCGAAGTCTACGCGCTGTGCGCGCTCGTCGGCGTCACGCTCGGCGCCGCCTTCGGCCTGCTGTCCGGACTTGCGTCAAATAGCGAGAAGCCGGCGGCGCGCGCCTTCATCACCCGCATGCTGCGCGGCGACGCCCAGATGCTCGAACCCGACAAGGGGGCGTAGGCCGCACTGCCTTTAGGCGGAAGAAACCAGAGTGCGCATTTCGCGCACGCGCGCGGGCTAAGCCTGAGAAGGGGACTTTCGAGGGACGAGATGCACGATGCGCGCAAGCCGTCGCTCGGTGAGAAAGGCCAAGCTGAAAAGCTGAATGAAGTTTTCCGCCTCGATCAGTTCGAGGCCGATCGATTTCGGCGTCAGAACCTTGCGCGTGCCAAAGATGATGTCCCAAATCGAAAGGACGATTCCATAATTGCTGTCGTGCTCGCTGCGCAGCGTCGAGTGATGCGCCCGGTGCAAAGACGGCGTAATGATGAAATAGGACAGAATCGTCTCGCCGGGAATCGTGATGTTGGCGTGGTGAAACAGCACGAAGAACATGCGCGCGATCTCGCATGACACCACGATATGCGCCGGCGCGCCGATGAGAACGGCGCAGAAGCATTTCACGATCACTTCCAGCAGCTGATCGAAGACATGGAACCGCAGGCCGGTCGTGACGTGAAAGCTCTTGTCGCTGTGATGGATCTTGTGGAACAGCCAGAGCGCTTCCCATTTGTGGCCGAGATAGTGCCACGCATACACCGCGAAATCGAACAACACGAAGCTTGCGATCCATTTCCAAGGCCCGTCGGGCAAGCTCGATAGCAGGCCATAGCTCGAATAATTCGCGGCGACGACGAGCAGGCTGGAAACCGACAAGAGATTCATGATGACGTTGTTGATCAGGAACGCCGAGGCGTTGGTGGAGAATGACGCCTTCAATCCCGCGCCCGCGAATTTCTTGTAAGGACGGAATTTCTCGACGACCAGGAGGATCGAGAAAAGACCGAATACCGCGATCAGCAGCAGGTTCTCGATATGTGGCGCGTCGCTCATCGCCGACCTCGCTGGATTTTAATGGGCCGTCCAAGGACGCACGGCTAACGCGCGCCCGACCGAAAGATGGGCGTTTTTGCCGCCCTGAAGACAGGCAATGTTCGCCAACTTGCCTTCGTTTTTGGACGATGCGGAAGTTGTCGCCAGAATCGCCCTTGTCCGTCGCCCGAAAAAGCCTAGCTCATTCGAGGGAGCCCACCCTGTTTTGAACAAGGGCCTCGCATGCTGGGACTTAACGTCGATCTCCAAGGTTTGAGCCGGCCGCGGCCGCCGGCGGTCGGCGGCGTCGCCAGAACAGTGATTTCCCGGAAACGAGACGATGCTTTCAATTTTGTCGCCCGCGATTTTTTCGCCAACTACCCGCGATGGTGTCCGCAAGTCGTGGAGCTGGAGCCAAGCGAAGGCGCGCCGGCGCGCGTCGGGATGACCGCGCGTCAAGTCACGATGGAACGGGGCATTCGCAGCGAGAGCACATTTGAAATCGTGGCCGTCGAACGCCCGCGCCTTCTCGCGTTGGTAGGAATCTCCGAACCCTTCTCATCTTCCTATGAATTCGAGCGCGAGTCGGATGGAACGACGCTTATTTTCACCTTCGAATTGCGCGAGATCGAATTTTCGATGCGACCCTTCGTGAAATTGATTCGCGCCGCATTGCAGGACGGCGCGGAGCAGATCGTCGAAAATATCCGGGCGCTTCTCGAAACCGGCGCGCCTTCAGCAGAAACCGCAGACGCGTCAGAATGAAATCGAGGTCAAAGCGATGTTCGTTGTTCAGAAAGACGGTGGGATCATCCCGAAGATTCTGACGCAGATTCTCGATTCATGCGTCAACGGCGTCACGCTGGCGGACCCGGATCAACCCGACGCGCCGATCGTCTATGCGAACAAGGCCTTCGAAAACATGACCGGCTACGGCCAGGAAGAGATCATCGGCCGCAATTGCCGCTTTTTGCAAGGCGAGGACCGCGATCAGGCGGGGCTTGCGCCGCTGCGAGAGGCCTTACGCAAGCATGAACCCATCGAAGTGACGCTGCGCAACTATCGGAAAAACGGCGAGTTGTTCTTCAACAAGCTCAATCTCACGCCGCTCCTCGATAGTCGCGGCGAGGTGATCTACTATCTTGGCGTCCAATATGACGTGACCGAGCTTGTCCGCGCGGAAGCGGAAATCAACAAGCTGGGGGAGCGACTGAAGGCGCTGGAGAAGGCATAGGCCCTCTATCCATCTCCTGCATTTCTGCTATAAGGCCCCCGCACGCCCCGGCCCGCCGGGGCGGCTCCGTTTTCGCGCGACCCTGCTGGACGACATCCCGGCCCTGGCCGCGGAGCGCGGACCACCCTTAAAAACAAGGACACCCGATGTCGATTACGGCGGAGCGCAAACAGGCGCTCATCAAGGAATATTCCACCAAGGCGAACGACACCGGCTCGCCAGAAGTTCAGGTCGCGATCCTCACCGAGCGGATCTCCAATCTGACCGAACACTTCAAGACCCATGCGAAGGACAATCATTCGCGCCGTGGCCTCCTCAAGCTTGTCTCCCAGCGCCGCCAGCTCCTCGACTATGTCAAGGTGCGCGACGAACCGCGTTACAAGAGCCTGATCGAGCGGCTCGGCATCCGCCGCTAGGACGAGAGGACTGCGGGCCTATGGCCCGCACATGTTACCGCGAGCCTTCGAGCCCGCACATTGTACCGCGGGCCTTATGGCCCGCTTTTGAGGGCTGCGAGCCTGGAGGCTCGCGGTCCATCTACGCCAGAGCCGTCATGGCAGGATCGCCGGACGCTGCGCCGACGCTTTAAAGAAACATAGCTGCCGCAGCCTCTCGCCGTCTTGCTCATGACCAGCCGCTGGCGGCATGAGAGAAAGACCAGCATGTTCCAGATACATCGTGAAGAAATCGATTGGGCGGGGCGCAAGCTCGTGCTCGAGACCGGCAAAGTCGCCCGCCAGGCCGACGGCGCGGTGATGGCGAGCTACGGCGAGACGACCGTGCTCGCGACCGTCGTTTCCGCCAAGGCACCCAAGCCCGGGCAGGACTTTTTTCCGCTCACCGTCAATTATCAGGAAAAGGCCTTCGCCGCTGGCCGCATACCCGGCGGCTATTTCAAGCGCGAGGGCCGCCCCACCGAGCGCGAGACGCTGATCTCCCGCCTCATCGACCGGCCGATCCGTCCGCTTTTCCCCGACGGCTACCGAAACGACACCCAGGTGATCGTGACGGTGCTGTCGCATGATCTCGAAAACGATCCGGACATCCTCGCCATGGTGGCTGGGTCGGCGGCGCTCACCCTTTCGGGCGTTCCGTTCATGGGACCCGTCGGCGGCGCGCGGGTCGGCTATATCAACGGCCAGCTGAAGCTCAATCCGACGATCGAGGAGATGAAGACTTCGACGCTCGACCTCGTCGTCGCCGGCACGCAGGACGCCGTGCTGATGGTCGAGTCGGAAGCCAAGGAGCTCTCGGAAGAGACGATGCTCGAAGCGGTGATGACCGGCCATCGCGGCTTCCAGCCGGTGATCGACGCGATCATCCGTCTCGCCGAACGCGCCGCCAAGGACCCACGCGATCTCATCATCGCCGACACGACGGAAGTCGCCAAGGCCGTTTCGGAGATCGCTGAGGCGGAGCTGCGCGAAGCTTATAAGCATACGGTGAAACAGGAGCGCTATGCCGCCGTCGATGCGGTGAAGGCGAAAGTGATCGCCGCGCTCTTTCCGGAAGGCGGCGAAGCAAAATTTTCGAAGGAACAGGTCGGCGAAATCTTCAAGGAGCTTCAAGCCAAGGTCGTTCGCAACAATGTTCTCGACACCGGTCTGCGCATCGACGGCCGCGACGTGAAGACCGTGCGTCCGATCGTCGCCGAGGTCGGCGTTTTGCCGCGCACGCATGGTTCGGCGCTGTTCACCCGCGGCGAGACTCAGGCGCTCGTCGTCGCGACGCTGGGCACCGGCGAAGACGAGCAATATGTCGATTCGCTCGAGGGCACCTATAAGGAGCGCTTCCTGCTCCATTACAATTTCCCGCCCTATAGCGTCGGCGAGACCGGCCGCATGGGTTCGCCCGGCCGTCGCGAGATCGGCCATGGCAAGCTCGCCTGGCGCGCCATTCGCCCGATGCTGCCGGCGGCGGCGGAGTTCCCCTATACGCTGCGCGTCGTCTCGGAAATCACCGAGTCGAACGGCTCCTCCTCGATGGCGACGGTCTGCGGAACCTCGCTTGCGCTGATGGACGCCGGCGTGCCGCTTAAGGCGCCGACGGCCGGCATCGCCATGGGCCTCATTCTGGAGGGCGCGCGCTTCGCCGTGCTCTCCGACATTCTCGGCGACGAGGATCACCTCGGCGACATGGACTTTAAAGTCGCAGGCACGTCAAATGGCGTCACCTCGCTGCAGATGGACATCAAGATCGCCGGCATCACCGAGGAAATCATGAAGGTCGCGCTCGCTCAGGCGAAGGACGGCCGCATGCATATTCTCGGCGAAATGGCCAAGGCGATCGCCAGTTCGCGCGCCGAACTCGGCGAATTCGCGCCGCGCATCGAGACGATGAAAATCCCCACCGACAAAATCCGCGACGTGATCGGCTCGGGCGGCAAGGTCATTCGCGAGATCGTCGAGAAGACCGGCGCAAAGATCAACATCGAGGACGACGGCACGGTGAAGGTCGCCTCCTCCGACGGCAATTCGATCAAGGCGGCGATCAACTGGATCAAGTCGATCGCCTCCGATCCGGAAGTCGGCATGATCTATGAAGGCACGGTGGTGAAGACCGCCGACTTCGGCGCCTTCGTCAATTTCTTCGGCGCCAAGGACGGGCTCGTTCACATCTCCCAGCTTTCCAAGCAGCGCGTGAACAAGACCACCGACGTGGTGAAGGAAGGCGATCGCGTGAAGGTCAAACTTCTCGGCTTTGATGATCGCGGCAAGGTGCGCCTGTCGATGCGCGTCGTCGATCAGGAGACCGGCGAGGACCTTGAGGCCAAGGAAAAGGCCGAACGCGAAGCCGCCGCGGCAAGCGGCGGGGACTAAGATTCCGCAGTGAGTCGCATTTGGGGCCGGCCTCGCGCCGGCCCGATTCCCGAACCTGTCCCAGGCGGCTCGCAATAATTATGGGGCATTGCCGAACGTACCTCTTTGAATTATACTCTTTCTCGCCGATTTTTTCGGTCCCTATTTTCAACAATATTTATAGCGAGCTAACTATGGCCAAGAAAATAGTTTTGTTTGCCGATGGCACCGGCAACGCCTTCTCGACTCAGGAATCGAATGTCTGGCGCCTTTCCGAGGCGCTCGACGCGTCGAATGACACAGCCACCCTCTATCTCGCCGGAGTCGGCACCTCATCATTCAAGCCTTGGGCGATATTTGATGGCGCCACAGGCGTTGGCGTCCCTGCAAACGTTCGCACGCTCTATGCCTTTCTCTGCGACAATTGGGAGCCGGGCGCCAAGATCTATATGTTCGGCTTTAGTCGCGGAGCCTTTACAATCCGTACGTTGATCGGACTCATCGCGAACCAGGGGATTGTCGCCAAAGATCAGCCAAATCCGGATGGCACGACACATTCAATCGACCGTAATGAGATGCAGAAATACGCGAACGCGGCTTATACCGACTATCGGCTCGAGATCGCAAGAAACTGGAAGTGGTACGAGCGGCCTCCGGCGGTTTCTATCGTCCATAAGCTCAAAGAATTACGCCGACATTTTTACAAGACGGATTACGAAAAGGCAGAAAAAGTACAGGAACAGCCCTGGATCGAGTTCGTAGGCCTGTTCGACACAGTCGAGGCTTTCGGCGTTCCAATCGATGAAATGCGGCAGGCGATTGATCGGCTCATCTGGCCGATTTCGTATCGCAACGGCCGCATGAGCACGATTGCAAGAAATGTGCGCCACGCGCTCGCGCTCGATGACGAGCGCACATCTTTCCATCCGCTTCGTATCGAGCCGAGCGAGGACGAAAATCCCGAGACAGCGCGGAATCGCATCAAGGAAGTCTGGTTCGCCGGCGCGCACTCGGACGTCGGCGGCGGCTACCCCGATGGCGCGCTCTCCTACGTCCCGCTGGTATGGATGCTCGACGAGCTGAATAATGCGGAACGGCTGAACAAGGGCGATGGACTGACGTTTTTTCCAGACGCCGAGAGGCACTGGAGAGAAGCAGCATCCTTTAGTGCGCCCAAACATGATTCGCGCAGCATGACCGGGGCGCTCTACCGCTATGCACCACGCAACGCTCAGGGACGCTCGCGCTTCGGTGAAACGGAATTCGAGGCCCCGCTCGTCCATTACAGCGTGATCGAACGCATCGCCTTCGGCAACGACCGCTATACGCCGTCGCCGCTGACGAAAAACGCGAGGGTGCCGCTGCCGAACGGTCTCGTTTCCGACATCCTCTCTGAACAGGGTATCATTCCCGTTGGTTTGAGAGGCGTCAAAGCAGATGCCAGCCTTGTACGGCCCTTCGCGGCCATAAAATCACTCGATGGTCCCAAAGAAGCGATACTGGAAAAGGCTCAGGATCGGATTTGGTGGCGGCGCCTAATTTATTTCGCGATGTTGGCTTTGATCGCCGCTTTTCTTGCACTGCCCGCTTACGCGGACGGCTTGAGCGACTGGCTTTGCGAGAGGGTAAAAGGCATTCCCGGCGTCGACTATTGGTTGTGCGTATGGGAAGGCTTCGGAAACGCAATTGGTCCGATCATCGGGTTCCTCGTCCCGAACGTTGCAGGCTATGTTGGTCCCTACTTGCAGACGCTGCGCGAGCATCCAGCCATATTTTTGAACCTCATCTTGTTGATCGTAACGCTCTACGAGTTGAGCGACGTGCTCGCGAGAGCAATCAGCGACTTCACCTACAAGGCCTGGACGAAGCACGGTGAGCCAAAGAAAGACGGTGTGCTATCGAGGTGGGGAAAGGCCACACGCTGGCTGCGGACGAATGAATTTTTCAAAAGCGCCTATCATATAAGCGCCCGTGGGGCTGTGCCCGTGATGTGGGGCCTCGTGCTCATCCTATTCTTCGGCGTTCTGTTTAGCCGACTGGTTTTCGACTTCCGAGCCGGCGCCAACTTCGCGAGCTTCTGCGTGCGTTCATCCGCAAAAGACCTTCGCCCCGTCAATGAGATGCCCGTCACAGCCGCCTCTGACTTCGCAACCAGTGCGCCCTGCTGGCCGAGCGAGCTTGAGGTAACAAAGGGTCAGAAGTACCTTTTGACGCTGATCGTCAAGGAAGCGTGGGTCGATCGCACGATTGTGACCGATGCTGCTGGCTTCGAAACGCCTCTCATTGCGGAACCCGCGTTCTCGATATCGCGTCCGCTGCTGCGGTGGGCGTTTGACCCTTGGTTCCATCCCATCGCGCGCATAGTCGGCGAAACTGGCGGCGAAGAATGGCCTCTCCAATTCAAAGACGTCAATCGCAACGAAATCCGGGCGGCTACGCTTGTCAACGCCAAATGTCCCGCAACGCCAAGGCGCTACGAAGAGTCGCCCGAATATTGCGAAGCGCATAACTATAAAACTAGGGAGCAATGCTCTGCTTCCCCCCTCAACATCAACTCTTTCAGTCATCTCGACGACACCGATCAGAAGGGCGCGCAGCGCGTTTTTGACAATGCTGCGAATCGCGAACGGGAAGGGCCGGATTGCCGCAACCTGCCGAAAACGCGGAAAGTATTCATAGCGGAATTCGACGCGCACAAAACTGGCGAGTTGTTTCTCTTCGTAAATGACGTCATGCCTGTTTTCGGATTTTTTGATGAATTCTACAAAAACAATCTTGGCTCTGCGACGATCACTGTGCAGCGCGTTCCCTTTGGAGAATCATTGTCGGTCGCGAACGCGGAACGCGCAAAGTGACCGCATTTGGTCGGGCCTTCGCTAAGGAGGCCCGACCAAGCCGAAATATTATCAAGATCGCCATCATCTGAGACGATCAACGCCACGGCGGCTAAACGAACTGAGCGCGATCCGCAAACGTCTTGTTATTCCTTTGCTGCCGCGTTCATCCGAGCTTTCACAGGCGATCGCCACGGTCGCCACCTTGCCTCGCCAGCGACGCGCCCTGTCTATAGGCTGAACGCAGCGACGAGGCGAGAAATGCACGAGGAGCTGGAAGCGGCGGCCCTGGTCGATCAGGATCAGAAATTCTCGATCGACGTTTTTGTGCTCGCGAGACTCGCCGTCACGCTTGCCTTTATTGGGGCCGCCCTGCTGGTCGCCGCGCCCTTTCTGCCGGCGCTTACGTGGGCGCTTGTGCTTGCGGTTCTGTTCATTCGTCCACAGCATCTGCTGGAGCGCATTCTACCGCGTTCGCTCGCGGCAGGCGTCTCCGTTCTGATCATCGGGCTCGTCGTCGTTGGCCCGCTGCTGCTCGTGGTCGAACAGATCGTCAGCGAGGCCGCGTCGGGCGTCGCCTATGTCCAGCAAGCGGCGCAGGAAGGCGATTGGCGAGTGATGCTCAAGGCGCATCCTTGGCTCGCCAATCTGCAACAGTGGATCGAGCGCCGGTTCGATCTTCAGTCGATTTTCTCCCAGGTCGGCGCGTTCCTCACCAATCTCGCCGCCAATTTCTTGCGCGCCTCGACGGGCCAGGTGATCACAACGCTGCTCGCCTTCTATCTGCTCTTCTTTCTATTGCGCGACCGGGCGGCGGCGCTTCAAATGATGGCGCGGCTGTCGCCCTTTTCAAATCTCGAAACCGGCAAGATCATCGTGCGCGTGCGCGATACGATCCATGCGATCATTTTCGGAACGCTTGCCGTCGCCGCCCTGCAGGGCCTGCTCGGCGGTTGCATGTTCTGGGCGCTCAACCTGAACTCGCCGGCGCTGTGGGGCCTGATCATGGGGCTCGTGTCGATCGTGCCAGTGCTCGGCTCCTTCGTCATCTGGATACCGGCGACGATCTATCTTTTGATCGAGGGCCGCTGGGTCGCAGCTCTCATTCTCGGCCTGTGGGGCGGCGTGGTGATCGCCAGCATCGACAATCTGGTTCGGCCGCTGCTGATAGGCGACAGCATGCGGCTGCACACCGTGCCTGCTTTCATCGCGATGCTCGGCGGCCTGCAATTATTCGGCGCTTCGGGCATCGTTCTCGGACCGATCGTCATGACGCTTTGCCCCTTGTTGCTGGAATTCTGGCGCCGGCGCGTCGGACCCGATCAATCAGCTTAGAGCGCGCCAACCCCGGCTTGTTCGCGACCATGCGAGCCTGGAGGCTCGCGGTCCAGAATGCGCGCCATTGGAACGCGAGCCTCCAGGCTCGCCAAAGCTCCGCGACCGATTCATACAAATTCCGCTTGCTCAGTTCGCTTGGACCTTGTCATTCCCGGCAGGCCGAAGGCCTGACCGGGAATCCAGAGCCAATCCAGGAGCGCTGCGTTTGCTCTGGATTCCCGATCGCGCGCTATGCGCGCGTCGGGAATGACAACCCAGCCGTTTAGACGGATGTCGTATCAGCAATTTCATGGCGTCGTCTTAAAGCGCGCTTTCGAGCGCGGCGGCCAGCGCCGTCTCCTCGGCCTCAAACACGCTGGCGTTCTGCGTATAGATCAGAAAGCAGCGCAACCGCTTGCCCGGAAAAAACGGCGCGACCGCGGCGCGGTAAAGCGCGAGCTGACGCAGATGCGCGTCTTCGATTTTTCCGCGCGGCCGGCCCGTCTTGAATTCGGCGATCAGCGCTTCGCCCGCCGTTTCCGCCAGCCGGTCGATGCGACCCGAGACGACCGCGCCATTCTCGAGCGTTGCGACGATGTCGACTTCCGGACTCGAGTCCGGTCCGAAAAGCGGCGCAAGCCGCGGGTCGCCGATGATCGCGAGCGCCGATTGCGCCAGCATCTCCTGTTTATCTTCGTCCAGGAAACCGCCCCGCGCTAAAAGAAAACGCCGCGCCGCCTCTCGCCGATGGTCTGGCGCGCAGGCGGGCAGATGCTGCAACAGCGCGTGAACCAGTCGCCCGTGCAGCAATCGCTCCGCTTGGTCCGCGTTCGCCGGACTCTGACCGGCGAAGTCGATCTCGTCGGCGCCGGCGAGCGCGCTCGACGGACGCAGTGGTGGCGCCGACGTGTCTTCGCGCGGCGCCTTGGTGCTGGCGAAAGCGGGAAGGTCGACGTCGACGGACGCCTGCTCCCCTCTCGCAAGATCAAATCGCGGCAAGGCTGAGCCGCGTCGCAGAACGGTCGATGTCGGTTCCAGCGGGTCGGGAAAAATCTCGCAGCTCGGTTCGAGCGCCTGGCGAATGGCGTCGTGCCAGCAGCCCTCTGCTCGCCCCCGCGCGCCGTGAGCGCCGCAGATATAGAGCCGCTCTTCCGCGCGCGTCAGCGCGACATAGAGCAGGCGCTGGCTTTCGTGATGCTCGCTGCGCCGATGCGCGTCACGCGCCGCTTTGAGCGCGGCGGGATCGCTGTCCATGCCGAGCGACCAGAGGAGAACCGCTTCGTCCTCAGCGCCGAACACATAAAGCTTCGGATCATGCTTGCCGGCGGGCGCGCCGCAGGTGTCGGGCAGAAAGACGATTTTCGCCTCCAGGCCCTTGGCCGCATGAGCGGTCATCACCCGCACCGCGCCGCCGGCCGATTCCATATCGCGCTTGATCGACAGATCGAGCGACTCGGCCATCGCCAGAAACTTTACGAGCGATGGCGGCTCTTCGCGTTCGAAGCTAGCCGCAAGTTTCAAGAATTCGTCGAGCGCGTCTTCGGCTTCGCTCCCAAGTCTCGCGACGAGCTGTACGCGTCCGCCGTCAGGGCCGAGAACATGGCTGTAGAAATCAAAGGGCGCGCGCTCAGCGGCGTCGCGTCGCAAACGCTGCAGACGTTCAGCGGCGGCGAGGCAAAGCGGGTCTTCGGACTCGGCGAGCGCTTCGATAAGCGACGCGCGCCGGCCCGGCGCGAGCGCGATGAGAGCGTCATCGTCGAAGCCGAAGAAGGGCGACTTCAGCACGCTCGCCAATGTCAGATCATCTTGCGGCAGCAGCGCCGCGCGTCCAAGCGCGATAAGATCATGCACGGCGATGTGGTCGGCGAGATTTAGACGGTCGGCGCCGGCCACGGCGACATGTTCGCTCTTCAAGGCGCGAATGATCGCCTCGAAAAGCGGACCGCGCTTGCGCACGAGAATCAATATGTCGCCGGCTTCGACCGGGCGCAAAACGCCGCTATCCTCGACGCATTCGCCGTTCTCCGGCGCAAGCAGCGCCCTGATCTTGCGCGCGAGCTTTTGCGCCAGCTTCTCATTCGGGTCGCCCGCATCGGCGTAGTCGAGCGGCAGGCGCCAATCGCTTGGGTCCGGCGCCTTTTCGGGGCCGATCGGCTCCCAGATTTCGATAAGCGCGGCAACGTCGGATTTCCACGCCTCATGCCTTGGCGCCGGCTCCTGCAAATCGAAACTTAGACCGAGACGATTTGCTTCAATCGCGAAAACATCGTCCACGGCTTGCAACACGCCGGGCGCCGAGCGAAAGGATTGGGTGAGCGTCACCGCTTCGAAGCGTCGCTCGGCGCGTTCGAATCTGAGACGAAATTCGCGCCGCATCGCCTCGAATCTTTCGGGCGCGGCGCCTTGGAAGGAAAAGATCGACTGTTTCTCGTCGCCGACCGCGAAGAAGCTGCGCGGCGGACCGCGTCTTCCTTCGCGGGCGCCGGCGCCGGCGCAGAATTCGTCGGCGATCGCGGCCAGAATGTCCCATTGCGCCGAACTCGTATCCTGCGCCTCGTCGAGCAGGATGTGATCGATTTGCGCATCGAGCTTGTAGAGAACCCATGACGGACTCGAACGATGGAGCAGGCGCCGCGCGCCTTCGATCAAATCATCATAGTCGAGCAGCCCGCGCCGCCTTTTGGCGTGCTCATATTCGCCTAAGATCGCGTCGCCGAGCGCATGGAGCGCCAGCGAGCGCGCGGCGACGGCCGCGCCCTTGCGCTTTTCGATGAGCGGAACGAGCCTGTCGCGCTCGGTCTCCATTCGCGCGAGAAGCTGCGGTTCGCGCTTGGCAAGCGGGCCGGTGACGATTTTGGCTTTTCCGACGCCGCGCGGATCGCCATCCTTGGTGAAAAAGGCCGAGAGATAGTCGTCGATGCACTCCGGATTCGGCGCCAAAGCGAAGGCGCGCTCGAGCGAATCGGCGAGCTTGCCGTCATTGCTCGACCCTACGCGCAGCAATTTGGCGAGCGTCGGCCATGCCGCCGGCGGTTCGCCGTCGTCGATGATCGCCGCTTCGATCCGCGCCAGCGTTTCATCAGCGCGCAGACCGAGCGCGGCGAAGACTCTCGCGTCATAATCGTCCTGCTCGCGCATGCGCGCGATTTTCTGGCGATGCTGCAGCAATTCCTCGCAGAGCGAGTCGAACCCCGCTGCGGAAGCCTCGCGAGCGACGCTCTCCAGCGCCTTTCGCAGCAGCCCGCCGTCACGCGTCGCGGCGTCGAGGGCGCGCCGACGCGCGGCGTTCATCAGCTCCGCGCGTTCGAGATCGTCGACGACGCGGAAGGACGCCGGAACATTGGCTTCAAGCGGAAAGATGTGAAGCAGCTTCTCGCAGAAGGCGTGAATCGTCTGGATTTTGAGTCCGCCGGGCGTCTCGACGGCGCGCGCGAAAAGCCGCCGGGCGAAATCAAGATCTCCGCGCGACCCGATTGTTGCGCCCATTTCGGCGATGTCCTTGGCGAGCGAAGAATCGTCGAGCGTCGCCCAGCGCGCGAGCCTGTCGAAAACCCGCGACCCCATATTTGCGGCGGCGGCCTTGGTGTAGGTGAGGCAGAGAATCTGCGATGGACGCGCGCCGGCCAGCAGCAGCCGCAAAACCCGCTGCGCCAGCACATGGGTTTTGCCCGACCCGGCATGCGCCGAAACCCAGGCGGACGCCAATGGATCGGAGGCGGTTTGCTGACGTTTGATTGTCAGACCGCCGACAGGTCGGTCGATCATGCCGACTCTCCGCCGCCGCGCATCCATTCCTTCACCCGCGCCAGATGATCATAGTCGCCGACATCGGTGAGGAACGCCGGATGCGGGCGGGACGCATAGGGCATCGACTCTTCGCGAAACTGCGACAGGAGTTCTTGGAGTTGCGCGCGATGCGCCGCGACGATGTCGGCAAAGCCCACATCAGTCCATTCGAGCCATTGTGTCTTGCCGCCCTTGCCCAATCCGATATAGGCGGCGCCGGCGACATTTCGCACGCCGATTTCGCCGAACGCGCCGGCTTCGATCATCGCCGCCTCCAACGTCAGCTGCGGCGACCAGCCGACCTTCACCTGCTTGTTGGACGGCGGCGCGCCCGTCTTATAGTCGAAGACATAGGCTTGGCCTTCTCTGTCGACCTCTATGCGATCCGCGATTGCGGTCACGCGAAATAGAATTTCGTCGGAGAGCGTCAGCGCCATCTCGCCAGAAATTTCGACATGGATCTCGCAGCCGCGCGCGCGTCGCTCCTGTTCGAAGCTCAACGCATGATCGAGCCCGGCTTCAATCCGCGGCCATTGGAAGCTTGCGAAAGACGGATCAGACAGGAAACCGTCGAGCTTCTCGCGCGCGAGATCGAGCAGCTTGTCACGCGCGTCAAGAGGAAGCGCGCCGTGAGGATTTCGCGTAACGAATTCGGCAAGCGCGTCATGAATCGCCATGCCGATTTCCCGTGCGCCGGCCTCCCTGCCGATCGGCGCCAGAGGCGCGAGTTTGAGAACATATTCGGCGAAAATCGCATAAGGATCGCGACGCAGGCGTTCGATGCGGGTGACGCTCAAGCGTTGCGGGCGCAGCGCGAGAGCGGGGCGCGGCTGCGGTCGTTCGATCGATGTCGTCTCCTTTGGCCGATCCAACGCCGCGGCGATGGCGAGCATGGCGTCGCCGCGCTTTTTGCAGTCGGCGAAGGCGTCGCCAGCGAGCGCTGCGAAACGCGAGATGAAGCGCGAGGGGACGGTCGGCGCGCCGTCGCGCTTGACGGCGCGGCTCAGCACGACACGCTTGGCGCCGAGCGCCATGACGAAATCATGCGCGCTCTGGCCGATGCGCCGCTCCGGCGCCATCAGGCCGAGTTGCGCGCGCATCGAGCGATTGAGAAAGGCGCCCGTGTCAGTCTGCGGCGGCCATACGCCTTCGTCCAGTCCGGCGAGCAGAATGAGGTCGGCGTCGATGAGCCGGGCTTCCAATGGTCCGAGAATCTTTAGCCGCGGATGCGCGCGCCTCGGACCACGCAGCATCGTCTCGGAAAGGAGTCGATCAAACAGCGCCGCATAATTATGCGCGTCAAACCCCGGCGGCGCCTCGGCGCGCGAGAGCCGGTCAAAGAGTTCGAACAGCGCCGAGGCGCCTTCTTCATCAAGCTCTTCGACGCCGGCGATCACGGCGTCGAGCGCGGCGCGATGCGCCCGTGCGCGATCGGCAAGCGAGGCCGTCGGCGCCAATGCCGCGATCGGCGCGAAAGCGGCGTCGATGCGCGCCAAGGCGTCTTCGATCTTGAACCATTCATCGTCGGTCATGCGCCGCACCGCCGGATGCGCATGCTTTGCACGCGCCAATTCGCGCGCCGATGCGACGCGCGACGCCCAACGCCCGTCAGGCTCAGCGAAGACACGCAGCACGCCGATCTCGACGAGCGGGGCCAGCGCGGCGACGCGCGCGCGCGAAAGCCCCAACGCCGCCAGCGGATGCGCAAGCAGCGCCGCGACATTGACGGCGCCCGCGCGATCCGATCCGATCGCTGCGACAAGCCGCGCCAGCGCGCCGATCGATGTCCGCGCCATTGGCATGCCGCCGGAATCGTCGATCTCGATGTCGAAGCGCCGCAGCTCGGCGCCGACGCGCCGCGCGATGAGCCGATCCGGCGTGACCAGCGCCGCCGTGCAGCCGGGCGTCTCCAGCGCTTCGCGCATGAACAGCGCGAGCGTCAAAGCTTCCAACCGCTCGTCGGGCGCCTCGAGCGAAATGACGCCTTCCAGCGCCTGCGCGAAGCCGCCGCTCTCGCTCGCCTGATAGTCGCGCCATGCGGAAGTCGCTTGCGCCGGCGCCATGGCTTGCGACACGAACGCTCGTCGCGCCGCAAGCGCAGGCGTGAGGCGCGCGAGTTCGCGCGGCTCGTCGCGCGCGACGCCGATTGTGGCGAGCAGGCGTTTCAACATGGTTTGCGGATGAGTAAAGGCTGGTTCTCCGGCGTCGTCCGCCTGGCCGACGCTCGCCCACGCGTTTTCGCTCATGGACTGATCAAGGCCCGGCAGAACCACCGCGCCATTGTCGAGCGTAGCAATGGCGGCGAGAAGCCGCGCCGTCGCCGGCTGTGCGCCCGTCGAGCCTAGCGCAATCACCGGCGCAGTCGGCGGCGCACGGGTCAGCGCCTCGATCTGTGCTTCGACAAGGCGCTTTTGATAGGCGCTGGCGTCGATCCGCCCGCGCTCAAAGAGAATCCGGGGCCATTCGTGCAAGGCGATCCGCAGAAATCGCGTCGTGATCGCCCAAAATTCGCTATAGGCGTCGTCGCTCAGCGTTTCGAAGGCGTCCACTGAGACGTCTTCAATGTGCAATTCATCGATCAGCGCGCCGAGATCGGCGGCAAGCGCATAGGCGGCCGAGGGCGTCGATGCGACAAGCAGCGGTTCGCTGTCATGCAAATTGGGCGCGCCGGTCGGATCGATCGAGATGATCGCGCGCCCCAAAGCTTCCGCCCATTGCAAGATGAGCTGAGACAGGAGAAGGCGTCTCTCCAGCTCTTCTATCGGCGCGGCGAGCGGCGCTTCGGCGTCGATGTCGAAATCTGCGCCGAACAGCGCGGCGTTCTCGCGCTCCTCGAGGGCGCCGAGCGGCAGAATGCGCGGCAACAGCGTCGCGCGCGCATCCAAAGCCTCGGCGAATTCGGCCGCCAGCGCGCGGGCCGCGCGTTGCGTCGGCACATAGATCGTGGCGCGGGTCATCGTCAGCGGCGCCGTTTCGCGCGACAGCGCCGGAACGATCTCGCCGTCGAGTAGAGCGCGAACGAAGGTCCTCAGAAATGGCGCGCCAGGCGCAATGGTGAAAAGATTGCGCCGGCGCGCGAGCATCGCTCTCAGCCCCGGCGCGCCGCAATCGCCCGTTCGGCTTCGTCGATCGTGGCGACGGCGCCGACGTGAAGCCAGAGACCGCTAGAGACGACGCCATAGAGCCGTCCCTTGCTGGCGGCGTCAAAAAAGAACGGCGCGAGCTTGAAGACATCATCCGCAACGCCAGCGAAGAGCTGCGGCTTCATCAATCCGACGCCGGCGTAGACATAGGGCTTGGCGCCATCGCGTCGGACGATGCGCCCCTCGGCGTCAAGATCGAAATCGCCGTCCCAGTCGACGCCGACGCTTCCAATGGTCGGCGCGAGCAAGAGCGCCGCGTCCATCCTGTCGGCGTCGAAGGCTTCGGCGAGCGCGAGAATGTTGGAGCGCGCCGCATCGACCCAAAAGGCGTCGGTGTTGCAGACGAAGAAGGGATCGTCGCCGATGAGGGGAAGGACTTTCTTGATTCCACCGCCCTGATCGAGCAGCAGCCCGCGCTCGTCGGAGATAACGATGCGCGGATGAGCGCGGGCAGCGAGATGGGCCTCGATCTGATCCGCGAGATGATGGACATTGACGATCGCCGTTTCGACGCCGGCCTGTTCGAATTCGTCGAGCGCGCGGTCGAGGAGCGTGCGGCCGGCGACGGAAACCAGCGGCTTCGGCGTCGTCTCGGTCAGCGGCCGCATGCGCGTCCCCAACCCGGCGGCGAACACCATGGCGACGCTCGGCGCCGGCGCAGGCGTCGGCCGATCAGGCGTCTCGAAACAAGCCGGGGATGTTGGCCTCATACCAAGCCTTAACGTCCGCCAGCGCCGGATGGCGCAGGCTTTTTCTAAGATAGGATTCAACGCGCGGAAGATGCCCGAGATATTGCGGCTTGCCGTCGCGTCGATCGAGTCGCGCAAAAATCCCCAATATCTTCGTCGCGCGCTGCGCCGCCAGGATCGCGTAAGCCTTGGCGAAAGCGGCCATATCGAACGCAGGATCGGCGTCGCGCCGCAGTTTGGCGTAAGCGGCGAGAAGCTTCAACTCCAAATCGTCGGACACGTCGACGCGGGCGTCCTGCCCCAGCGACGCGACGTCATAGGCGGGATGGCCGAGCACGCAGTCCTGAAAATCGAGCATGCCGACCCGCGCCAAGCCGTTGCGCTGCGCAAGCCACAAAAGATTGGGAGAGTGATAGTCCCTCAGAGTCCAGCTCGGCGCGGCGGTCGCCGCTTGGACGAGCGCCTGGCGCCAGAGATTGAGAAAAATGGCGCGCGCGCCCGACGAGATCGGCGCCTTCACGCGCGGCAGATACCAGTCGACGAGCAATTCCACTTCGATCAGCAGCGCATCGAGATCATAGGGCGGGATACGATAATCGCCATAGCCTTCGATCGCGATCGTATCCGGCAAGTGCTGCGCGTGAAGAAAGGCGAGCGCGCCCGCCGCCTCAAGATAGCGTTCGACGATGGGGCCATTGTCATCGACGACGCCCTCGCCGCCAAGATCCTCGATGATCAGCAAGCCGGCGTCGAGGTCCATGGCGTAGACTTCGGGAGCCGAGAGTCCCAATCCGCGCAGCGCTTGCGACAGGGCGACGAAAGGAACGACATTTTCAGCAAGACGCGCGATGGCGCTGTATGATTTGCCGTATCGAATCGGCGGTCCATCGGGACGCGCCGGCGAGATCATCAGAATGGCGCGGCGCCCGTCCGGCTGTTCGAGACGCTCGTAAGCGCGCGTCGAGGCGTCGCCTTGCAGAAAACTTCGCGCGACGCCGGCCCAGCCCGACTTGCGCAGAAGTTCGCGAATCGCCTTGAAGGATGCAAGCTGCGAGACGAATCGGCCATAGCCGGAAATGGTCAGGCGCCGCGCCTCGCGATTGTCGCCATCGACGAAGCTTAAGCGCACTTCGAGGCGATCGGGCGAGAGCGCTTCGCGCGCGCGTTCGGCCCATTCGACAAGCACGATCGAATCGTCGGTCGCCTCTTCCCAGCCGAGACCCGCAAGTTCCGCAGCGTCCTCGAGCCGGTAGAAGTCGGCGTGGACGACGCGTTTCCCGGCGCCCTCGTAAATCTGCATCAGCGTGAAGGTCGGGCTTGGCGCCTCAAGCGCCGGGTCCTCGACCAGGGCGCGAATGAGCGCCCGCGCGAAAGTCGTCTTGCCGGCGCCGAGATCGCCGGAGAGCATGACAGCGTCGCCGCAACGAACGAGAGTCGAAAATTCCTGCGCCAGTTCGATCGTTTCGGCCTCGCTGCCAATGTCGAGCCGCCAGACCGATTTTTGCGCGGGATCGTCGCTCATTCGGCGCCTCCCACGCCCGCCGCCGCGAGACTCGCCGCTTCATGCGCGGCATGCGCAGGAAAAATGCAGGTCACTGTCGTGCCTTCGCCAGGCGCGGAATCGATGTAGACCTTGCCGCCGTGAAGCTCCACGAAGGCGCGCACGATGGAGAGGCCAAGTCCCACCCCCCGGTGGCGCGAGCCGGCGGTGTGCGAGGCGAATCGATCGAACACGCGTTCGAGAATTTCGGGCGACATGCCGCGCCCGCGGTCGGTGACTTTAAAGACGATTTCGTTTCCGCGCCGCATCGCGACGAGCGTGACCGTCTGGCCTGGACGCGAGAAGCCGATGGCGTTCGACAGAAGATTGAACAGAATCTGGCGCACGCGCTTGGCGTCGCCGCGGAAGGCTCCAACGTCGTCCATGGGGACGATCTGCACGTCGATCGAATTTTCGACGAGACGGTCTTGCACGCCTTCGATCGCGGCGCGCATCGTCGCCTCGACGTCGACGTCGGAGAACTCAAGCTCCATCGCGTCTTCGTCGATCGTCGCGAGATCGAGAATATCGTCGACAATGGCGAGCAGCGCCGCCGAGGATTTGCTCACATAGCCGAGATATTCGCGCTGGCGCGGATTGAGCGGCCCTGTCGACGCCTCGCCGAGAAGATGCACGAAGCCGTTGATGTTGTTGAGCGGCGAGCGCAATTCGTAGCTGACGTGATGAATGAAGTCGTTGCGCAGTTTTTCGGCGGCGAGCAACGCCTTGTTGCGATCCGTCAATGCGCGTTCGACGCTCACGTCGGCCGAAACGTCAACGAAAGTAAGGAGCGCGGCGCCGTCGAGCAGAGGCTGCGCCGCGCAGTCGAGGACGACGCCGTCATTGCGCTCGATGCGCCGGGTGAAGCCTTCGCGCATTTCATTGAGGCCGGTGACGAAGCCCTGCAGCGCCGCCCATGTCTCCTCTTCCGGATGAAGCGCGCAACATTTGGCGGCGAGCGCCTCGAAGCGCGGCCGCTTCGACAGATCCTGAGGATCGAGCCGCCACAGGCTGGCGAAGGCGGGATTGCTGAACGTCAGGCGCCCGTCGGAGCCAAAGACCGCGACGCCCTCATGCAGCGTGTCGAGCGTTTCGCTCTGCATGCGGGCGAGCGCATTGACGCGCGTTTCAAGATCATAGGCCTTGGTGGCGTCGTCATAGAGATAGGTGACGCCGCCTTTCGGGTTAGGATGCGCGACGACGTCAATGATCCGGCCGTTCGGCAGGTGCCACGTGTGATAGACAGGCTCCGGCGATTGATAGGCTTCAAACAGCCTTTCCTTCCACGCGCGGTAATCCGATTCGACGGGAACGCGCTGCTCGGCGCGCAGCCGGTCGAGAATCTGCCCGTCGGTCGGCTGTTGTTCAAGGAAGTTCGGATCGAGCTGCCACAGCTTGGCGTAAGATTCATTGCTGTAGATCAGACGGCGCGAGCGATCGAAGCTCGCCACCGCCGTCGGCAGCTGATCGAGCGTGCGGACATGCGATTGCATCTGCCGTTCGAGGTCCGCGCGCACCGTTTCGATCTCGCGCCGGTCGATGGCGATGGCGGCGGCGGCGCCCGAGGCGGCCGCCTGCGTCACGTCGAGCTGATGGCGTTCGCCGGCGACCACCGCGTTGACGCGCTCGCGCCAGACGTTGTTGTTCAGCCGCGCCCGTTCGGCAGCGCTGCGCGCCGACTGGTCGAGCAGCTCCAATTTGCGGGAGATGGCGTCTTCGGGACTCTTCGCTTCGACCGCCTGCGCATAGGCGTCGTTGACGAAGACCAGTTCGCCCGCCTCGTCACGAATCCAAAATGGCGCCGGCAGCGCCTTGAGCATCGCGCGCAGGCCGTTAAGTTCGGATTGCGCCGCGGCGTAGCGCTCGCGCAGGCCGATCAGCTCCAAGCGGTCGCCGGAGACTTCGCGAATGCGCAGCACGACACCGCCGCCGACCGCCCGCCCCTCTGCGTCGAAGTGCCGTCCGGCGACGCCAATGACCGCCAGGCGAAAGCTTTCGCCGCTCTTCCGCAACCGCTCGACCGCGCTTTCCAGCTCCAGCGCGTCTTTTGGCGCAAGCCAGGCGTCGAAGTTCAAAATGCGGCGCGGCGCGGCGGCGGCGCCGGTCATGACGAGCGACGACGAATGAATGTCCGGTTCGGCGTCAGGCGCCTTCCAGGCGACGAAAATCTGCGGCTCGGACGCAAGGAAGTTTTTCGCCCGGTCGAGCTGGGCGCGCGAATCGTCGAGTTCGACGCTCAACGCGGCGTCGCGCCGACGCCAGA
Source organism: Methylocystis sp. (assembly GCF_050246715.1). Taxonomy (NCBI): domain Bacteria; kingdom Pseudomonadati; phylum Pseudomonadota; class Alphaproteobacteria; order Hyphomicrobiales; family Methylocystaceae; genus Methylocystis; species Methylocystis sp. The sequence continues at coordinate 5,797 of NZ_JBFWVN010000005.1, read as the reverse complement.
CGGCGCGCTCGCGCAGATAGCTGATCACGATCGCCGCGGCGAAAATCGCCAAGCCGCCGCTCAAGGCGAAGCTGACGAGATGCGGCTCGATCGGCGGATCGTCGAGGAAGCCTGCGCCGCGCGCCGGCGCCGCATTGAGCCACAGGAGCAAAGACCCGAGGGAAGCGCCGGCAAAAGGAGGAGCGCCGTGTTGGCCGGTCGCGCGCCGCCATCCCTTCATTGCGAGGATGACTCCGGTTGCTGGCGGTCGGCTAGCCTGCAATTAGGTTGGCGCATCAAGAGAACCGGTCTCCACGGTCGATAGCGGGCGCTCATCACAATACCGCCGTAAGCGGTTCACGCAGGACGTGGACAAAAGCCTGCGGCGCGCAGGATCGTGCCCGTCGCGCCGGATGCGAATCAGCCTCAATCTAAAGCGCCAAAGCCCAAAACGGAATCGTCGAGGCGCGAAAAGACGCCGCAAAAGAACGGCCTCGGTTCAGGCAAGGAAGGCCGGTCGCGCCGATGCGCCAATTCGGCTCGTGGATATCGCCATTCGACACAAGCTCCGGAGCGGCCAGGCAATGGACCGCGAGCCTCCAGGCTCGCCAGTCCACGATCACTCGGTCATGCGCGCCTGGAGGCGCGCGGTCCAGGGAGAGGCGCCAGCCATCCGCGCGAGCGAACGCTCAGACCTCGACACGAAGAAGCGGCCACCTATTCGTCCAATCCTTTTTCTGAATGCGGTCTTCATAAATCTCGCGCTTCGTGGCGGCGAAGCGCGGCGTTGGCCTAACAACCATGTGGAACAAGTCTCTTAGGCCAAAAGGCGCTGCAATCTCGCAACAATCGCCGCAGGTTCGTCTTATCGCGACCGCCGTCGCCGTCTCGGGCCAAAAACGCATCGCGTCTGCGGATGAAACATAGGGAGCGTCGTGATTGCGCAAGTGCATTCGCGCCTGATTCCTCACCGACCAGCGAACAGTCGGGTCTGCTTTCCGCAGCGCAATTTCAAGCGAATCATCTTCAGCTTCCGATGCTCGATGGCGGTCAAACCAAATGACATCGACGTCCCCATCGAGAAGCGAAGAACTCCGACCGTGAAGATTATCCCACACCGCGTTTCTGACGAAGCCTGCGCCGACCCAACAATCCGGCAATCGCAACTCCCGCACAAAATTCAGGACAGGCCACCTGATGGGATCGTTGACGATGAGATTTTGAAGAGTTGCTTCCATACGCTCACAAGCGAATGACACTCGCCGTCATGGCCGGGCTTGTCCCCGCCCCAGACCGCTCGTCACGCCGGTGTAAAGCGTTCCGTTAGGCCGGTTCGTCATGATGGAGACCCCTCCCGCCCCGCATTGTGCGCCGCCGCTCGGCGTGGATGGCCGGGACAAGCCCGGCCATGACGTGGTGAACAACCCTCGCGCGTGCGAGGGAAGGTAATGCCCATCAATACCGGTAATGATCCGGCTTGAACGGGCCTTCCTTCGGCAGATTGAGATATTTCGCCTGCTCGTCGGTCATCTGGGTCAGCTTGACGCCGATCTTGTCGAGATGGAGCGAGGCGACCTTTTCGTCGAGGTGCTTGGGCAGCGTATAGACGCCGACCGCATATTGGCCCTGCTTCGTCCACAGCTCGATCTGCGCCAGCGTCTGATTGGTGAAGGACGCCGACATCACGAAGGACGGATGGCCCGTCGCGCAGCCGAGATTTACGAGGCGCCCTTCCGCGAGCAGGATGATGCGCTTGCCGTCCTGGAACTCAATTTCGTCGACCTGCGGCTTCACATTGTGCCACTTCAGATTGCGCAGGCCGGCGACCTGAATCTCAGAGTCGAAATGGCCGATGTTGCACACGATCGCGCGGTCCTTCATGACGCGCATATGCTCGATGGTGATCACATCGACATTGCCGGTCGCCGTGCAGAAAATGTCGGCGCGCGGCGCCGCCTCTTCCATCGTCGTGACTTCATAGCCTTCCATCGCCGCCTGCAGCGCGCAGATCGGATCGATTTCGGTGACGATCACCCGGCAGCCGGCGTTGCGCAATGAGGCCGCCGAGCCCTTGCCGACATCGCCATAGCCGGCGATGCAGGCGACCTTGCCGGCCATCATCACGTCGGTGGCGCGGCGGACGCCGTCGACCAGCGACTCGCGGCAGCCGTAGAGATTGTCGAATTTCGACTTGGTGACCGAGTCGTTGACGTTGATCGCCGGCCAAAGGAGCTTGCCCTCCTTGTGCATGACGTAGAGGCGATGCACGCCGGTCGTCGTCTCTTCGGTGACGCCTTTGATCGCGTCCGCGTTGCGCTTGTAGAAGCCGGGATTGGCCTTCAGGCGCTTCTTGATCGCGGCGTAGAGGACTTCCTCTTCTTCATTCGAGGCGGTTTCGAGGAAGGCCGTATCGCCCTGCTCGGCGCGCAGGCCAAGATGGATGAGCAGCGTCGCGTCGCCGCCGTCATCGAGAATCATGTTCGGGCAGCCGCCGTCGCCCCATTCGAAAATCTTGTGGGTGTAATCCCAGTAATCTTCGAGGCTCTCGCCCTTCTTGGCGAATACCGGCGTGCCGGTCGCGGCGATGGCGGCGGCGGCGTGGTCCTGCGTCGAATAGATGTTGCACGAGGCCCAGCGCACATCGGCGCCGAGCGCCTTCAGGGTCTCGATCAGAACCGCCGTCTGGATGGTCATATGCAGCGAGCCGGCGACGCGCGCGCCCTTCAAGGGCTGCGCGGGACCGAATTCGGCGCGGGTCGCCATCAGGCCCGGCATTTCCGTCTCGGCGATGGCGATTTCCTTGCGGCCCCATTCGGCGAGCGAAAGGTCGGTGACGGCGAAATCGTTAAAGTGATGTGCGGTCATGCGAAATCCTTCTGTTTCGTGCGGCCCGGTTGCGGCTGTCACTCCCGACGCGCGAAGCGCGATCGGGAATCCAGAGCAGAGCCAGCATTCCTGGAGCTTCTCTAGATTCCCGGTCGGGCCTGCGGCCCGCCGGGAATGACACGCCGGAACGGCTCAACCGAATTCGCGCCGCCGGCCTCGGCCAGCGGCTCGGCGCAAGCCTATATCAGGGGCGGTGGAGAAAGGCAATAAAGATATAAAGATTTCTTTATGTCTATCCGCTGAGCAGGCCGAGTCGCGGCAACAAATCGAAACAAATGCGCCGGAATCTCGACACGCCTGAATGGAATTCTCGGCTGGCGACTCGCCGTTCGCCCGGCGCCGCGAACAAATGAGATCACTGGCCTTGAATCAAACCGCATCAAGCGCGGTCGAGAGTCGACGAATCCTCATCGTCGAGGACGACGAAGAGATCAGATCACTCCTATCGAGATATCTGACGGACCAAGGATTTAAGGTGATGCTTGCCGGGGACGGCAAGCAGGCGGACGAGGTTCTCGCCAGCGCGCAGGTCGACCTCATCGTGCTCGACATAAATCTCCCCGGCGAAGACGGACTTTCAATCTGCATTCGTCTGCGGAACACGGGCAGCCCCCCATTGATCATGTTGACCGCGCGCGGCGAAGACATGGACCGGATACTCGGCATCGAACTCGGCGCCGACGATTATCTGGTCAAACCCTTCATTCCGCGTGAGCTGCTCGCGCGAATCGGCGCCGTCCTTCGGCGGACGGCTCCAGACATCGGACCTGCCCAGCAAATCAATGCCTATTGCTTTTCCGGCTTTCTTTTGGACCCCTTCGCGCGACGCCTGTTAGGACCAACCGGCGTACGGGTGATCCTGACAAGCGCGGAATTTGACCTATTGCTGATGTTCTGCCGCAATCCTGGAAAAGTCTTCTCGCGCGACGAACTGAAGGCGGCGTCAACGACCGAGCGCAGCGTGGACATATTGATAAGCCGGCTTCGTCAAAAGATCGAGAACGACCCGCGAGACCCGGCGCATATTCAGACAGTCCGCTCACTCGGCTACACGTTTACAGCGAAAGTCAGCGTTCAGTGAGAATCGCTGCGTTCCGGAACATCAATGTGCAGCTGGGACTTCTCCTCCTCCTGTGCGTCGGACTGTTCCACGCAGCGGTCACCACGATCTTTTTCCTGTCTGAACCCGCTCCTGGCGGACCTCGGGACTTGAGCGCCTCCATCGTCGTGACAGCCCTGACGGCCTTGGACGCCGCCTCAGCGACCGAAAGATCAGCGATCGCCACGGCCTTTAACGCCAACCTTCCAGAGTTTCACATCGCGCTCTCAGAGCCAGGAATCGCAGTGCGCGACGGGGGATATCCTGTCTATTTCCGATCCCGCCTTCCCGCAGGAGTCGAGGTCGAAGCCCACGATGTCGACAAGCAATTTAGCGGATCGCTGCACGATGGTCAGAAATTCGTCCTAAGCGCTCTGACCCGCCATCCCGGATTCCCTCGGTTCGTGATCGTCAGCCTCGGCTTCGTCGCGATCAGTCTGTTCGTCTTCTCCTTATGGGCTGCGTTGTCGCTTACGCGTCCCCTCACGAATTTCGCAAACGCCGCCGAATCCTTCGGGCTTGACAGCGTTCCGGCACAGCTAGCGGAGACCGGCCCCGCAGAGGTCCGCAAGGCGACGCGGGCCTTCAACCGGATGCAGCGTCGCATCGCGGAGATGGTCTCCCAACGAACGAGGATGTTGACCTCCGTTAGCCATGATCTTCGGACCCCAATCACGCGAATGCGTCTTCGCGCCGAATACATCGAAAGCAGCGAAACGAAAGTGAAACTGCTGCGTGACCTCGACCAGATGGAGGCGATGGTCGGCGGCTGCCTCGACTACTTGCGCGGCGGTTTCCAGCAGGAGATGGCGCCCCTGGATCTGGCGAGCCTGTTGCAATCGGTTGCCGATGAGTTCGTCGACGTTGGCGCCGACGTGCGCTACGACGGAGTCGAGCACGTCAACGTTCTCGGCAGCCCAGATGATCTGCAGCGCGCGTTCTCCAACCTAATAGACAATTCGGTAAAATACGGGGAAAGCCCCGAGGTCCGGCTGTTGGAAAGCGATGAAGCAGCGGTCGTCGAGGTCGTCGACAAGGGTCCGGGCATCCCCCAGGAAAAGAGGCAAACGATGCTAGAGCCGTTCGAGCGAGGAGACCTAGGCGCGTCCTCGAACGCAAGCGAGGGATTTGGGCTGGGCTTGGCGATTGCGCGCGCGATCGTGGAAGCGCACCACGGACGCCTCACATTGGATGAGCGGACTGGCGGCGGCTTGATCGCGAGAGTGTCGCTGCCGAAAGCGGCCTTCGAAACAAAACGAAACAACTTGAGCAAATAAATGTCTCCAGCGAGTCCGACCTTGACGGCCCAAAGAGGGTCATCGGGATGTCGATACATCAATTAGATCCGGGCTGCGCCGCGCTGTCGGGAAAAACCGTTGCAGTTGTGCACCCGGCCTGGCATTCCTGCGGAACGCACCAGGTTATCGCCAGTCAAATCAGGGCCTATAAAAGACTTGGCGCGCGCGTGCTCTCGATTGCGCTTATGGACGACGTCACGCCCTCAATCGGCCGCGGCGAACGCTGGAAGAACTACAGGCTGCATAGTCAGGACCTCGCCGCCGACGAAACATATGAATCGTCGGCCACGATCGCGGACCTCTTCAAGACATCGCTCCTCAAGGACGGTTGGTTGCCCTTGATCCATGGCGACCATGCAACCTGGCTAGTGGAGCTGGTGAAGCGCGCGCCTCTGCCCGAAGCGCTCGATAGTCGCCCGTGAAGAACGCGATTTAAGCGGCGATTAGTCGGCGATTTGAGGCGTTGGCGTCGTCGAGGACGCTCAGGAACAAGGCCCACAGAAGCGCCAGCCATGCGAGCAGGCGGCGGAAGTTG